>NZ_NKRG01000010.1 GCF_003351105.1 Thermosipho africanus Ob7 | reverse complement strand
CTTTTAATACTGCTTTATCTTTAAATACATCAATCTTGTTCTTTTTCATTAAAAACTCTATGCCTTTTCTGGACATAGTAACAGATTTTTGCATGTGTTTCATGATTAATGATAGATCATATGAAACATTATTAACTAAGATACCAAATTTTTTTGCCTTTTCATTTATTTCAGTAAAAAGGTGTGAGGCTGTAAGCATAGCTTTAGTAGGAATACACCCTTTATTGGTACAAGTACCACCAAATTCTTCTTTTTCAACAATTGCAACTTTCTTACCAAGCTGTGAAAGCCTTATCGCTGCAACATATCCTCCAGGCCCTCCACCTATTACTATTGCTTCATACATGTTTTTACCTCCTACCTAAAAAGACTAACGGGGAAAGTTCCCCGTTAGCCTATAAATTTTTCTTCCTTTTCTATGAGTTCTACAAAGCCATCGTAATCTATCAAATTGTATTTTGCCTCATCTTCTTTGTAGCCTCTTGCAAGAAAATCTTCCTTTAGAATATAAACCTTTGCCTTTGTTAAGGATGATAAATCTTGTAAATTCCAATATACACCATCCTGAATTAATACTATTGAATCATCTTCCTTTGCACTTTCAATCTTTAGTTTTTCAACAGGATGGTTTATACCATATTTAACTAAAACTAAAGCCATTAAAATCACCTCTCACATAAAAATAACCAAATCATATTGATGGAAGAAATCAGACAATTCATCTTTATTTATAAATTGTGCACCATACTCTTCATCTACATTTTTAACATTGTACTTTTCTAAATCTTCTTTAACGGCGTATACGGGGGTCTTGTATCTCTTTATAAATCTTTGAACTATCTTTATTGAAAGAAGTCCCAAAGATTCTGGTTTCGTATCCTTTGATAATGCAACTGTAGCAGCATCAATTAACATTACAGCAGGTTCAATATCTTCACCGTACATTCCAAATGCTGTTCTAAATCCTTCATTTACCCATATTGAACCAACTGGAGATTGATATACAACAAATAAAACCTTTTTTTCCATTATTTTTCACCTCACGCCATAAGACTTATAAATCTATCGCTTGTGTAAATGAGCTCTGCAAGTTCTGGAAGTCCGCTTGGATTAGAACCTTCTATTATCATATCCGTCGTAATTCCCCTGTAATCCATACAAATTCCACAAATTTCTACTTTTGCACCTTTATCTATAAGTCCTTTTAAAAGTTGTGAAATATTTCTATCTCCTCTTACAGGCTTCATATGTTTATTAGTTGCTATTGCAGAATCACAGAACAAAAATATTGTAACTTCATGTCCTTTTTTTAAAGCTGCTTCTGCAATTTTTACAGCAGTATCTAAATCTTGATATGTATATGGTTGAACCATAACCTGAATTGTGATTTTCATATTATCTCCTCCTCAGTCCCTTCCAAACAAAATCCATGACATTGTCCAATTTCCAAGGATAAAGAATAGTGAAGCAAGTAAAGAACTAATTGCCATTTGTGGAACACCGGTGAAGAAATGTCCGATATTACAACCACCTGCTGTAACTGCACCTAATCCCATTAAAACACCACCGACCATTACTTGAAGATAAGTAATTGGATTCTTTGGCATTCTTAGTTTGAACTCTCCTGCAAGCTTTGCAGAAATCATTGCACCGATTATAATTCCTACAATTTCCCAACCTTCCCAATTCAAAGGTTGTTTGTTTAAAAATCCTTTGAACAAGCTAATCCATCCACCGGTAATACCAAATCCGTAGTTTCTTCCAGCAGCTGCACTAGACATCCAAGCAAGAGGTGCCAATATTGCAAGGATTATTGCAGCTGTTTTGTAACCAAGCTTTGTACTTCTTTCCGTCGTTTTTGTTCCAAAAACGTACCACAAAAGAATTGCCACAAATATAATTCCTACAATCCATGGGTTCACGTTAAAAACAGAAGATAAAGTTGGACCGGATTTAGCTGCGTAAATTCCTTCTGTGTGATCAACATTTACGTTAAATTTTGAAACCCACTTTAACCATCCAGAAAATACTCCAGACTTTGTTGCATATGCTGTTAAACCGTAGAAAATAGCGGCAAACCATGCAGTTGTCATACCTTCTCCAGACCTATATGTAACACCAGATGCACAACCTCCGGCAAGTACCATTCCCATACCAAATAAATATCCACCAATTATATTTCCAACCCAGTTTAAAGGTTTTGGATTTAATGTAATCCATCCCATTTGTGCAAAAAATAGGAATGTGAGAACTTGAAGTGCTATTACTAAAGCTGCAAATTTCATAAGATAATTATCTTTAAAAAGTCTTACATCTCTAAAAGCTGAATTAAAACATATACGACCTCTTTGAAGAATAATACCAAATATAAGTCCAAATACTATTCCTAAATATGCCATCTTTTGCACCCCCTACTTAGCCGTTTACTTTGATATAAATCTTCCATTCACTTCTTCCAACTTCCTCTATCTCTAATACCTCATGTCCCAATTTCTTTACTGTTTCTGGAATTCTTTCTTTTGACATAGGGTAATCAATTAAAACTTCCAAAATTTCTCCAGGTTTCATCTTTTTTAATGCTCTCTTTGTTTCAACGTCAGGAACTGGACATACCTCTCCTCTTACATCAATAGTTTTTGTAACTTCATACTTTGCCATACTACCCACCTCCATTTTAAAGATATTTTTCACAAACTGTTGTTTCAATTATTGAGAATTTTTTCACATTACACTTAGATTATAACTTGTTATTTTAACCGACTAGTTTCCGTAAAATTACAGTTTGGTTAACATTACAAATAACACTTAAAAACAAGAAAGCTTTTAAATTTGACAGTTTTCATAGCTACCAAAAAATATTTGTAACTGTTTATTAACAAAATTAAAGTCTTATAATATTTTCTGCCATGTGGGTAAATTCTTCATCGTGGGTTATTATAAACACTTGCTTTACATCTTCAAATAACTTTTCTATGTTTTCTGCAAGAAGCTTTTTCCTTTCAACATCAAGGTTAATGGTAGGCTCATCAAGTATATAAAAATCTGATTTTGAAAGGATCTTTGAAAGAGCGGCCCTAATGGCAATTGCAACACTTACCTGCTCTCCGCCCGAGAGCATCGAAAATGTCCTCTCTATTGATTCTTCAACATTTCTTAGAATAACTTCATAATCATTTTCCGCAGAGAATTCTATCATTTCAACTTTTCCAGTCATTCTAATGTAGTTTTCAGTTGAAAGATTAGAAATCTCATCTGAAATTCTGTGAGCTACCTTCATTCCCAAAGCTCTTAATTTTTCTCTAAATTCTCTTGTCAATTTCTGCTTCTTTTCTAAAAATATCCTCTTAGATTCAAGCTCTCTTTTTTCATTTTCAAGCCTTTTCTTTCTTTCTCTTTCTCTATTGAGAAACTTTACATTTTCCTCTAATTTTCCTACTTGCTGTGAAAGTTCCGATAATTTTTCATTTCTTTTATCAATATCTACAACTAAATTATCTTTTTCACTTTCTATTTCTTCTATATTGTGAATTTTTTCTAATTCTTTTTCATGAATGCTAGACCATTTTTTATTTTCTTCTATCTTTTTCTTTGTATCTTTAACTTCTTCTAATATATCTTCTAGCATTTGAGCTTCTTTTTCAAATTTTTTATACAAGTCAAAATCTTTTCTTAATGTATCCATCTCTTTTTGTTTTTCTTCTATAGAATTCATTGTACTTGAAATGTCTTTTTCGATATCAACATATATTGCCAGGCATTTTTCAACTTGCTCTAGTTCCTTTGAGGTTTTCTCAAAACTTTCGTTAAATAACGATATGTTTTCATTTATATTCCTTAACTTTTCATATTCATCTCTAATTTCTTTTAAATATTTTTCATGATCTTTTTCAAGGCTGCTTTTTCTCTCTTTTGTGGCTGAAATTTGCTTTACTAAAGATAAATATTTTCCCTCATATTCTTTCTTTATTTTTTCCATATCTTCATAGTTTTGAGTTTTAAGAATATTTTCAATACCCTTTATACTTTCCTTTTCCCTTTCAATTTCCTCAAGCTTTAAATTTATATTAGAAAGTTCTATTTCTTTTTCTTTTAGAATTTTCTCTAATTCTTCTTTCTCTTTTTTGAAATTTCTTAACTTTTTTAGACTTTCTTCAAGCTCAGATATTTCCTCCTCTATTTTTTCCTTTTCAACGATATATACCTCAAATCCTCCTTTTTCCTTTACATTTTTACACTCTTCCTTCAATATCGGACACATTCCACTAGATAATTCACGACTTACATTTTTTATATTTTCAAGTCTTGCACGCAAATTTGCAAGATCTTGTGCTAATTGATCTTCATAACTTATATTTTTCTTTACTTCTTCTATCTGTTGCATTAACCTTGAAATCTCATCTTCAAGCAACTTCCTATTAAAAGAAAGCTTTTCTTCTTCTGAAATTTTTAAATATTTGTGTTGTAATTCTACCTTTAGTTTCCCTAGATCTTCATATCTTTTATTAAACTCCTCTATTTCTGCAGAAAGTTTAGATTGATCATCCAAAAGATTTTTCAAATATTCATCTAACTTTAAAATCTCTTTTTTTAAATCACTAATTTTTTCATCCTTTTCAGATATTCTTTTTTCAATTTCTACCTTTTTTTCTTTTAAACTACTAATTTGAGATTCTAATACACTTTTACTTTTTTCTAATTCATTCCTTTTATCTTGAAGCGTTTCTTTTTCACGCTTTTTCCCTTGAAGTTCCTTTTGATTGGTATTTAATCTTCTTACCTCTTTTTCAAGCTCTAAATACATTTCATATCCTTTTTTTGTTTTTTCTACAATATCCTTGGCTTTTTTTGCATTCTCTAATCTTTTATTTAAATCATCTAATTTGCTATTTAAATGTTCTTTTTCTTTTTCCAGCATTTGCAAGTCCTTTTTTATTCTTTTATAACTTTCTATTATATCCTCTAAACTTTTTTGTCTTTTTCTTAGGTTCTGTACTTCTGCTCTTAGGTTCTCTATCTCATTTTTAACTTCTTCTAATTTTTCTTCATGTGATTTTATTCTTTCCTCTAAATCAGCAAATTCCTCGCTTTCAAGTTCTAACTTTATCTTTTCTAACTCAACCTTATTAACTTCTAAGTCTTTTTCATAACTTTGCTGAACTTTAAAAAGTTTGTCGGATATCTCTCTATACACATCTGTTTCAAATAATCTATCAAATAACTGCTTTCTCTCAGCAGGTGTTTTTGAAAAAATATCCGTAAGTTGATTTTGGTAAGTATATATTACTTTATTAAACACCTCTTCGTTTATTCCAACAATGGTTTTAATGTATTCTGAAATATCTTCTTTCCTTTCATATTTCAAGATTCCATCTTTTGAATAAAGACTTGATTTTCTTTGTCCTATACTTTTTTCCAAAACGTATTCTTTCCCATCGCTTCCAATAAATTCTACCTTTATTTGAGCCTTTTTACTTCCATCCTTTGTAATAATAGAATCTAACTTTCCACGTGGTGATTTTGAAAAAAACGCAACGCTCAACGCTTCAAATATTGAGCTTTTCCCCGTTCCATTTTTTCCAAGCAAAAGATTAATACCTGGTTTAAATTCAAATTCTCTATCTTTATGCACCCTAAAATTTTTCAAACAAACCTTCTTAATTATCATCTTTTTCACCCTCAAGTAATTTGTTTAAAAACTCGTCAAATATATCTATCAAATCCTCTTCCCTCTCCATTTTCTTTAAAGTCGAGATAAGTTTTGATGTATCATCTGCATTTTTTGAAAAAATATTTCCCCATGACTTAATAATCTGTTTTTCAATTTCTTCTTTGCTAAGATTTTTAAGTTGATTGCTATTATATACCTGACCTTCAAAAATCACCTTCACATTTACCTTTAATGCTCCCTTTGATAGTAACTCTACCTCAATCCAACCAACATTAGGATATCTGCCTGATGCAGAATTTATCTCAAGGTTTATTATCTCTCCTTTTTCAACATCCAAATTTGCCACAAAATCTTTGTAATTATCTATACTGATTCTATATGTGGAAAGTTTTCTCTTTTTTGATGGATAAAAGGTATATTTTCTTGAATCAGTGTCAAAAATTATATAGCCTTTTTGCTCCTTTTCGTTTAAATCCCAATATTCAGGAGCGCCAGGTATAAAAAAGAATGGATTTGTTGATGGGTATTTATAAAAGGAGTGAAAATGACCTGCGGCAATATACAAAACTTTATTTGAAAAAGCATCAATGACTTCCTTTGTCACGCATCCTGGAAGCAGAGTATCAGATAAATCGTTAACAATCGCAGTGTGTACAATAACTATATTATTTTCTTTATCTAAAGATTGAGACAAATCTTGCAACGCCTTTTCATTTAAATTAGATTGATATGAAACTCCAAAGAATTTTATTCCATCAATTTCTATTGGTACAAATTTAAACTTTTCACCATCTAAATAAGACTTTGGAAATATTGCAAGGTCTTTTTTTTCAAGATACCATATCCAAGACTCTTTGTATGTAGAAACCTGATCATGGTTTCCCTCAATAGCTAAAACTTTAATTTCATTTTCCTTTAAAACATTTAAAAGTCTTTCTGCTTTATACAATGTTTCAGGGGAAATATTACTTTTATCAAACAAATCACCGGAAATAATTACCAAATCAACTTTGTTTTTAACAGCTTCATTAACTATATACTCTGCCGCTTTAAAATAGTCTTCATACCTTTCATTAGAATATAACCCGACACCCCCAGCAGGTCTTCTGCCAAGGTGCCAATCAGATGTATGTAAAATTTTCACAAAATCACCTCAAACAAACCTTATACTTTTCTCTTATACAATATTATCTGAATTCTATCAGAGACATCTTCAGATGTATCTGATATGTCTGCTATCCTATGAACCAAATCTTTCAACTGAATTTTTTCAGCAAGAGGTATATCAAGTGAAAAGATCTTTCTAATAGTACTCCTTTCTATCTCGTCTGTTTCATGTTCGAATCTTTCTGTTTCTACAATCATCTGACTTGCCTTTTCAAAATCTTCGAACATTTCCTTTGCAGCTTCCTTTAAAGCTTTGTAAGTTTCAAGTGATTTTGATATTAAAGCTTTCAAGTTTTCATGGACCTCTTTTGGAATGGTTAAATCCTGCAGATCTATCTCATCTGCAACGCTTTCTGCCTTGTTTGCTATCCTATCAAGTGCTTCAATTGTTCCAAGAAGATCCCCTCTAAAATTTGGTAAAAACGCACCTGAATACATCTCAAGTTCTGCTTTCCTTCTTATTTGATCGGCTGTTGTTTCTGCTTTTCTTACTTCTTCTGCTAATTCCTTATGTTTCTCCTTTTTTTCTTCATAAATAAGATCCTGGAGCTTTACTATCGTATTTTCAACTGCATCAAGATGCTGTCTAAAAAGCTCTATAACCACCTGCTCTTTTTTTCCAAAAAAAAGGCTCATATATTTTCTCCTCCTTTACTTTACAAATATATAAATTTGCCTTGGATTTATCGTCCAACTTGTATTCTGTAAAATCATTTCATCTTTTGCTCCAAATTCATAGTTGTCACCATCAAAAAATGCATACCACACCCATTTATACCCTTCTGGAACTTCGTATGTATTTGAATACGTTGGATCAAGGTTAATTAATACAAGAACATCCTGGAAGTTATACGACTTTTTCAAAACATACAAGTTTTTCCAATCTCTCTCAATCGTAGTACTTCCAAAAGCAAGTGCCGGATAATCTTTTCGTAAGTTGATAAATTCTTTAAAAAAGTTTAAAATAGAATATCCATTTTCTTGTTCTTCTACAGATACTCCATCATCTGGATCATCGTATATTGCTCCATCTTCATTAGCACTTCCTTCAGTAATACCTTCGTAAAACTCTTTTGTCCAATAAGTTTGACCGTTCCCTTTTTGATCCTTATACCATTGCATTGGCTCACGCACAGGTATATCCCATGGTTCTGAATGCCACTTCCATCCCCTAAGTCCTATTTCATCACCATAGTAAATAGTTGGCATGCCTGTTAATGAGAGTAGTAAAGCATTAACTAGCAAATATTGTTTTGTGGCAGATATTACATCTCCCTGATATTTACTATCTACAAGCTCAGAAATAAATCTGTCAAGATCATGACTATCAATAAATGGAAAATGAAAAACATTTAAATTATACAACGAGGAATCAACCCAACTAATAGAGTCTGAAATTAAGTTATCTCTCCCTTCAAAATTTCCTCTCAAATTGTACATAAAACTAAAATTAAACACAGGCATTGGAGCAAATTTTAAAAGAACATTTGAATCTCCATCGTAAACCTCACTCACAACTATTGCATTTTCCCCTAGTTTATCTTTTATATAGTCTTCTATCTCTTTTGCAACGCTTGCTGACTGTTCAATTCCATCGCTCCAGTCAAATCCATAATAATGTTTTGCTGCATCTAATCTAAATCCATCTACTCCCATATCTGCCCAAAAATCTATTATTTTTTTCACTTCATCCATTACTTTAGGGTTGTCGTAATTAAGGTCCGGCATTGATGAATCAAACAATCCAAAATACCACACAGTTTGTCCTTTTGAATTAACCTTATAATGCCAATGATTCTTATTTTGAGGCTCATCCAAGCTCATAATGTAATAGTTCCAATATGGAGAATTAGTAGTATTTTCAACTGCATCAAGAAACCATGGATGTGTATCCGACGTATGATTAACAACAAGATCCATTACTACCTTTATTCCATTTTCATTTAGAACTTTTATCATATTATCAAGATCTTGTAGTGTTCCATAATCTGGTTCTACATCATAGTAATCTTCAACATCATATCCATGATAAGATTTACTTTTATTAAATGGTAAAAACCAGACTGTATCTACTCCAAGAGATTTTAGATAATCTACCTTTTCAGCAACTCCACTAAAGTCTCCTACACCATCACCATCAGTATCAAAATATGAACGGATGAATAGTGTATACATAGTAGACGATGTAAGAGGAAGATTCAATGATGTTATAGTTATATCATCTCTTGAAATCTCATTAATCTTACTTTCAAATCCATTAGCAACTACTCTAATCGCAATTTTCTCAAGATCCCAAAATTGCCTGCCTGTGAATTCTGTTGAAAAAGAATTTTGTGTTAGTTGAGAAATTATTTCGTATTCATTGCTATTTATACCTTTTTTCAAAACTTCAAAAGTAACACTTGAATTGGTATAATTCCAATCCAACTTAAGCTCATTCGTATCAACGTTATAAGTAGCACTTATACTGTCAACACTTTCTAAATCTATAAGTTTAATATTTTCTTTTTTTAGAACAACTAATCCACTCTCTTTACCGTTGGCATAAACATTAATAGCGATTCCACTAAATTTATCGAATTCTTGCTTGGTAAAATTTTCTATTGTATAACTTTTCTCGCGTGTTTTTCCAACAAATTCATACAAATATTCTCCTTGTTCCTCTAATTCTTTATACACATAAAATTCTGCATTTGGATCTGAATAGTCCCAATTCATTGAAAGATTCCCTTCTAATTCATTTATCTCTCCACTTAAATTTGTTACAGGATCCACAAAAGGCAACTCAATTTGCGGAAATACAACTACTAATTTCGGTTCATTAACCTCTGTATCAAAGACTACATTAAATGTTAAACTTTTTGTCTTTGCTGGAAGCACTTCTATGCTAAATTCATTTTCAAGATGAACTTTTTCTGGTAACATACTTGCATCCTTTGATTTAAGATCAACTTCAAATTTTACAGTCCACATACCAGGATATAATTCTTTATTAATTAAAGTGGAAGTACCTGTAAGTGTTACAGGTACCTCTTCATAATCTTCTTGTGCTGTATCTTTTTTGAAGATCAACGTTGCCGATGTAATATCATAATTTTTATAAATAATATCGTCAACTTCAATTATTGTCCTAACTATTCCATTAACAAAAAAAGTTTCGACATTAACAATATTATTTTTCTCATCTATGATCTGATTAACTTTTTCCCCTGAAAATATAACTAAATCTTCCTCATATCCTTTTACCTCAAATGTATAAGTTCCAGGAAGAAGTTCAATTTCAAAATAAATATTTGTTTTGTTCGTTGTTTCCTTAGTAAATACAATCTGATCATTTACATCCTTAACAGTAATAATCACTTTACTAAGATAATCAATAAAAGATTCTTTTGAAACACTCCACGTATTAGTAGTAGCATTCTCAATAAATGGCGTATTAACATTTACTTTTACAAGGACCTTTTGCTTTGAATTTAGTAGCTGGCTTTCGCTTTTAACTTCTGAAATACAACCGGAGAAGAAAATAAAAAGTGCTAAGATCAAAAGAAAAGTAAATCTTGAATGCGACATCTTCTTCCTCATCTTACTCCTCCTTAAATCCTTTAAATTTTACGATATATTAATTAAAACATTTTCACTATATAGTATATCAAAAATGTAATAGCTCCAGAAATAACAGGCGTGTTTACCCACGCACTTACTATTTTTAAAATAATCTTTTTACTTGAAAGTCTAGAACCTCTTGCATAACCTGCACCGATAACTGCCCCAACAATTGCCTGAGATGTAGAAACAGGAATTCCCAAAAGTGCATAAATCCATACAGTAATCGATTCACCCAGCACAGCAATAGCAGAAGAGTAATAATCAAGCTCTATTATTTGTGTACCAACAGTATACATCACTTTATAGCTATAGGTTAAAACTCCAAGCGCTATACTTACGCCTCCCAACAGTGCTGCGTTTTGCACACCTATTGTTTTAGCAAAAACACCAGTAATATTTGCAACATTATTTGCACCTAGAGAATATGAACCATATGCACCTATAATAAGAGTTCCGTAAAAAATGACCTTTTCTTTCACATAAATGGACTTTATCTTGTTAAAAGGTACCGCAAAAATTTTGTATGCCAAAAAGCTAAATATTATCCCACCAATAGGTGTACCTATCCAGGCTGCAAAAAGTTTTACAAGAACGCCCCACTTTACATTTCCTTCTATTAAAGAAGTAACAATTAGTGATCCAACAATTGCTTGAGAAGAAGAAACTGGAACTCCAAGGTAAGTCATGGTAGTCATAGTTATTGCTGAAGCAAAAACAGAAATGGAGGCAAGTCCAATCTGACTTGACGAAATACTACTTATCGTCTCAATACCTTTCGCACCGTCAAGCATTGCCCCTAGAATGATAAATATCGCGGAAATAATTGTAGCAGTCCTATATTTAACTATCCTGTTACTTACAGCTGTTCCAAATATATTAGCTGCATCATTTGCACCAAGCGACCATCCAAAAAATATTGCTGGTAGGATGTACAAAAAAATAGATACCACCTCCATACAGAAGTGTATCTTTTTATATTACCACAGGTCAATTATTTAAATCAAAAAAAGATTTTTGAAAAATAATAAACAATAATTGTGAATAATCCTGAAAAAAGTGGTGTAGCTATCCATGTTGTAATAATTTGAAAAATAATCTTTTTGTTTGTAAGTTTTGAACCTCTTGCAAGGCCTGTACCAATTACTGCTCCAACTATCGCTTGTGATACAGAAACCGGTATTCCGATAACAGAATAGATCCAAACGGTGATAGACTGGCCAAGGATAGATATGGCAGAAGAAAAGTAATCAAGTTCTATAATTTTTTTACTGACTGTATACATTACTTTCTTATTACTAAAAAGTGCACCAGCAGCTATGCTTAACCCTCCAACAAGAGCTGCCGTCCTTATCCCTATTTGATTTGCAAACACTCCAGTAATATTTGCAACATTGTTTGCGCCTAAAGCATATGAACCATATGCACCAACTAGCAACGTAGAAATTATTATTACTTTCTCCCTAACCCAAAGAGATCTTATCTTATTAAACGGTACAGAAAGTATTCTATAAAGTAAAAAGCCAAAAATAATTCCTCCAACAGGTGTGGTAACCCAAGCAATAACCAACTTAACTAAAATTTTCCAATTAACATTGTTATTTAATATACCTACAGCTAATATCGCTCCAACAATTGCCTGAGAAGATGAAGATGGAATACCAATTTTCGAAAGAATTAACATAGTTATTGCTGCTGAAAATACAGTTATTGCAGCAAAATAAAGCGACATATTTGAAAAATTACTTATAGTTCTAATACCTTTTTCTCCACCAATTAATGCTCCTAAAAGCACGCATAATGCAGCTACTTTAGTAACCGTTTTGTATTTTAAAACCCCATTTTCAACTGAGGGACCAAATATATTGGCAGAATCATTAGAACCAAGAAGCATGCCAAAAAATATAGCAAACACTACGTACAAAAATCTTTCCCCCTTTCTCAAAAAATGGCGGTAATATTAAGGATATTAAAATTTTCTAATTTTGTCAAATTTAGATAAAAAAATATCGGGGAGAAATCTCCCCGATATCTTCAACACTTATATCCTTACTTTAAAAGTTCTTGAGCGGTTTTAATTCCCATATCAAAGGCTTTCATATTTAAATCAACTGCCTTCTTTGGAACACTAACCTTAATAACTTCTTTAATAGATTCTGGAGAAAGTGGAAAATCAGGAGTTTGAGTCAAAGCACCTATTAAAACAACATTGGTTGCTATTATATTACCTGCATCTTTAGCTATACTTTCTGCATCAAAACTTATATATTTTGCATTAAATCTATTCTCTACTATATCTTTTATCTGTTCATGAGATGGATAATTTGCAAGTCCCATAGCAACTTGTACTGGTTGTATTGGCCTAGAATTTGTAAATACAAGTCCTCCCCCTTTTAAATAATTTATGTATCTAAGTGCCTCTACAGGTTCAAAAGAAAGGATAACATCTGCTTTTCCCTCAGGTACCATTGAACCGTATACATTCTCACCAAATCTGACATATGAGATAACACTACCAAATCTTTGGCTCATACCGTGCACTTCTCCAACCCTTACCTTGTATCCTTCGTTAAGTGCCGCCCACCCTAAAAGGTTTGCAGCAGTTAAAATTCCTTGACCACCGACTCCAGTAATAACAATATTATATTCTTTAACGGCAACCATTATTCCGCCTCCTTTACCAATTCAAAAGCACCAAATGGACAAACTTGTGCACAGCTTCCACAACCCCAACACATCGTTGGATCAATCTTTGCTTTTTTATTTTCTGCATCCCAGAAAATAGCAGGACAACCAAATGTAACAATACATGTTTTACATCCTGTACACTTATCTGTGTTTACTTTATACAGTGGCAATTTCTCTTTATTCTTTCTTGCTTTACCTACTCTGTAAAGCGCACAAACTTGTCTTGATACAACAACACTTACTCCTTCAACTTCAAGAGCTTTCTTTATAACTTCCGTTGTTTTCTTTATATCATATGGATTAACAACTTCCACAAAATCAGCACCCATAGCCTTTACAACATCTTCAATTGGTATTCTCTTTCCAACACCATGTGGAGTTTCACCTGTTCCAGGATTTGGTTGGTCTCCAGTCATTGCCGTTATTTCGTTGTCTACTATAACTACTAAAATATTTGATCTGTTGTATATAGCATTTGCAATTGCTGGAAGACCTGTATGGTAGAATGTAGAATCTCCTATTGTTGCAACTACAACTTGTTTCTTTTCATATGTCTCTTCATTAGCTGCTCCATTTATCGCCACACTTAATCCATGTGCAACTCCAATTGAACCACCCATTGCAACTGTTGTATCAACTGCGTTTAATGGAGGAAGTACTCCAAGTGTATAACAACCTATATCACTTGGAAATATTGCTTTCTTTCTTGTTGCTTTATTTATTGCAAAGAAAGAATTTCTATGTGGACATGCTGGACACAATGAAGGTGGTCTTGGAGGAAGAACACTACTAATTTCTTTATATTTTGCATCCAATTCTTCAAAGTTTATTGGAGTTTCAATCCCCAAAAATTTTGAAATTGCAATAACTGCACGTTTTGTGTCCATTTCATATATTCTTGGAACAATATTTTTCCCATATATTGGTATATTTAACCCTTTATCATACGCCCACATCTTTATTTGTTCCTCAACAACAGGCTCAAGTTCCTCAACAATCAATACTTTTTCAAGTCCTTCTAAGAACGTCTCAACTAATTTATATGGAACTGGGAAAGGAGTTGCAAGTTTTAAGATCTTTACATCATCAACATTCAACCAAGAAAGCGCTTCTTTTACATATGCATATGAAAGCCCCGGTGCAATAATTCCAACCTTTCCGTTTCCTTCAATCTTGTTAAATGGACAATTTGCAAATTCTTCACGTATTTTTTCAATGTTTTCAAGAATTTTTGGATGGAAATTTCTAGAATGTGCGGGAATATCGACAAATCTTTTCGGATCTTTTTCAAATTTCCCGTGTCTTCTTACTTTATTTACTATCTCATCCGGAAGTTCTCCTAAGACAACATCTCCTCTCATATGAGAAGATCTAGTTGTCGTTCTAAGAATCACCATATGTTTGAACTTTTCACTAATTTCAAACGCATATTTTGTCAAGTCCTTTGCTTCTTGAACACTGCATGGTTCAAGAACTGGAACATTTGCAAATTTTCCAAAAACTCTTGTATCCTGTTCATTTTGAGATGACCACATGCTTGGATCATCTGCGACCATAACAACAAATCCGCCTTCAACACCCATTCCAACGGCACTCATGAATGTATCTGCAGCAACGTTTAAACCAACGTGCTTCATAGCTGTCATGGACCTAAGACCACTCCATGCAGCAGAAAGCGCCGTTTCAAAAGCAACCTTTTCATTTGTGGAATACTCCATGTAAACTCCTGCGTCTTTTGCAACTGCCGCCATAGTGTCTGTAAGCTCGGAACTTGGAGTACCTGGATAGGCAGCAAAAACTGCTATGTTTGCTTCAAGTGCACCTCTTGCAATAGCATGGTTTCCAAGAAGCAAAATCTTCTCTCCAGGTTTGTTAAGTAATACCATATCAGTAACCTTTGCCATCTTATCACTCCCAATGCATAATTTTTTCATTACCCACATTTATAATTTTCCAATAAATAAGACAAAAACGCAAATATATTCAGAATATAAATCAATCAATTTTTTAGGTATATCTACGATTTTTTAAGAATACCAGTTTTTTTAACAAGTTTTGAAAAGAATTTAACACACAAATTTATAATAGTTTTAACAAGATTGGTATATTTTAAGAGTTATAATAAAGAGTGTGGTCAAGATTATTATAATTTGGTTGCAGAGGGGGTAGACTCGTGGAAAAAATATTTGCAATAGCAATAGTAGTAATTGCATACGGTTATATCATCTTTGGAAAAAAATATAAAGCACCAATCGTATTTGGTCTTGCCCTCATAGTTGCTGCTCTTAAACTAGTAGAAGGTCTTGAACCAGAAAATATAAGCAGAGTAATCGATTTTAATACGCTGGGACTTTTAGCTGGTATGACGGTAATTGTTGAATTTTTAAAAAAGACAGGCCTTTTCCAATTTCTTGCAATTAGAATTGTTAAAAAGGGCGGAAAGAGATTCTTTTTAACAATTGTAGGACTGATGGCGCTGGTTGCACTTTCTTCTGCATTCTTAGACAACCTCGTAACAATCATCCTTATAGCCCCCATGATATTTTTGATTACCGATTCTCTTGGCCTCAACCCTATCCCATTTTTAATGCTGACTATAATAATAGATAATATAGGTGGTATGTCAACATTAATTGGAAGTCCTTTGAACCTAGTTCTTGGCTCGGTAAGTGGTTTAGGCTTTAATGATTTTATAAATAACATGTGGTTTATTACAATAATAAGCTTTTTAATAACCGTATTTATGTTTAAAAAATACACAAAAGTCGATAAGTCCGTTGAAGAAAAATTAGAAAAACTTTCTGATATAGATGAAAGTAGAGCAATTACAGATAAAAAATCTTTAAAATTCACTTTAATTGTTTTCTTAATAGTCTTATCACTCTTTGGACTCCATCAAGTAATAGAACTTGATCTTTCCTTTGTTGCTCTTTTAGGTGCAATAGCGGTTATGTTATTTCACAAAAAACAATTTAACGATATAAGTAATGAAATTGACTGGGATACTCTATTCTTTTATGCCGGATTGTACATACTCTCCTTTACACTAGAAGAAATTGGTATTACAAATTTACTTGCAGGTTTATTTAGTCCGCTTTCAAATCATCAATTTTTATCTATCTTTGTAATATTCTTATTTGTTTCAATTTCAATTCCGTGGCTCAGCGCTGTTCCAGGAACATTGATCATTGCACCTGTTATCAAAATTCTCATATCTTCCGGTTTTTCATCAACATTTTGGTGGGTATATGCAATAAGTGCAAATCTTGCTACAAATTTAACTCCTCTTGGCGCTGTTCAAAATATTGTTGGAGTAAATCTTTTATCAAAACAAATTGGAAGAAATTTTTCATTTGGAGAATACATAAAATGGGCTTTTAAACCTTATCTTGTTACCTCATTAGTAGGATTTCTATACATATTACTTAGAATCTATATTGGAGGTTAAGTATGAAATGTAGAGGTTGTGGTGCAGAGCTTCAATACACAGATCCAAAAAAACCAGGATATATTCCAAAAGAGATTTTGGAAAATGAACCTGATCCATTATGTCAAAGGTGCTATAGAATAATCCACTATGGAAAATTAACAGTACCTGTACAAGAAGAAATATTCTTACACCAAATCGATAAAGTTATTAAAAATTTTGAAAAAGTATTATACGTTATAGACATTACCGATTTTGAAGGCACGTATAGAAGTGAAATAATGGAAAAATTGCAAGGAAAAGACGTGTACTTTGCCATAACAAAGTTTGACCTTCTCCCAAGATCACTTTCCTCTATTGAAGCTCAAGAGTGGCTTAAAAAAAGATTAAATACAACTTCTGAAAAAATCTTCCTCACAAGTAGTAAAAATGGGTTTGGATTGAAAAAACTTGAAAAGTTCTTTAAAGACTCAAAAAAAGACATTTTAATCGTAGGAGTAACCAACGTTGGAAAATCTTCTCTCCTTTCAGCTTTTACAAAAGAGCATCCGACAATATCTCCATTTCCTGGAACAACCCTTGGAATAGTAAAAAGGAAAGTTTTTAACACCTACATATACGATACTCCAGGAATTTTGACAAATGACAGAGTCATAGATCTTTTATCTCCTGAGTGTCAGGCTAAAATACTTAAAACAAATAACTTAACTAGAAAAACTTTTAAAATTGACCAATCACGCGCCATCTTAGTTAGTGCTTTTTGCAAAATCGAGGTTGAATTTGATGGAGATAAAAAGCCAATTTTTCAAATATTTGCTCCTGAAAAAGTGACTTTTCATGAAACAAAGAGTGAAAGAGCAGATCAATTAATCCATCAAAGAGCAGGAGATTTATTGCAGCCACCATGTAAAAAAACTGATATGTCAAAATATAACTTTAAAACAGAAAGAATATTAGTCGATCAAAAGCAGGAAATTTCAATAAACGGCTTATGCTTTATCAACATTAAAAGAGGACCGTTTGTAGCCAAAATTACTGTTCCAGAAAATATTAACGTTACCTTGAGAGATAGATTACTAAAACCAAAAAGAGGAGGTTAAAAAATGAAAATCAAAGAACCTGGAATTATTGCTGGTGTAAGCAACAGACACGTTCACCTTTCAAGAGAAGATGTGGAAATTCTTTTTGGAAAAGACTACCAACTTACTCCAATAAAAGATCTAGGTCAACCTGGTCAATTTGCCTGTCAAGAAACTGTTATCATAGTTGGACCAAAAGGTGCTATTGAAAAAGTAAGAGTTTTAGGTCCAGAAAGAAAAGAGACACAAATTGAAATATCCCTTACAGATGCATTTAAAATTGGTGTTAGACCTCCTGTAAGAGATTCAGGAGACCTTGATGGAACACCAGGAATAGTAATTGTCGGACCAAAAGGCAGTGTAATTAAAGATAAAGGTGTGATTATAGCAAAAAGACATATTCACATGCACACTTCCGATGCAGAAAAATATGGTGTAAAAGATAAAGATATAGTAAAAGTTTTAGTTGAAAAAGAAGGCAGAAGACTTATATTCGACGATGTTTTAATAAGAGTTAGCGAAAAATACGCACTTGAATTCCACGTTGACACAGACGAGGCTAATGCTGCACTTTTAAAGACTGGTGATCTTGTCTATATAATTGATGAAGAATAATTAAAGAAAATAATCTAGAAAAATCCCCTTCTTTTTCTTAGGAGGGGATTTTTCTTGTTTTTAATTTGTCATGATATAATATTTTTGGATGTTTCCAAAAAAAAGGCAAAGGAGGAGTTAAAGATGAAAGAATACATTGAAAGAGTCAACAAAGCTGTAGAGTTTTTAAAAGAGCACATTGACAATATCCCAAAAATTGCTATTATACTAGGTTCTGGTCTCCATGGAATTGCAGAAAGTATTGAAAATCCAAAGAAATTTTCTTACAAAGAAATTCCAGGTTTTCCAGTTTCCACAGCACCAGGTCACAAAGGTGAATTAATCTTTGGAAAACTAAACGGAAAAGATGTAATGTTAATGAATGGAAGATTCCACTACTATGAAGGATACGATATGAAAACTGTTACGTTCCCAATTAGGGTAATGCAACTTCTTGGTGTTGAAATATTAATTGTTACTAACGCAGCCGGTGGAATGAATCCAGAATTTGAAATTGGACGCCCAATGTTCATTACCGATCATATCAATATGATGGGAGACAACCCTTTGATTGGGCCAAACGTTGAAGAATGGGGACCAAGATTTCCAGATATGTCAAATGCATACGATAAAGAATTAAGACAAAAAGCAACAGAAATTGCTAAAAAGTTAAATATACCATTCTATGAAGGTGTTTACGTTGCAGTCTCTGGTCCAAACTTTGAAACTCCTGCAGAATTAAAAATGCTTAGATGGATGGGAGCAGATGCAGTTGGTATGTCAACAGTTCCTGAAGTGATAGTTGCAAATCACGGTGGATTAAAAGTACTTGGAGTTTCCGCAATTACAGATAAAGCTGTTCATGAAGATCTTAAACCACTTACTGCAGAAGAAGTACTAGAAGTTGCAAACAAAACAGGTGGAATGATCGTTAAAATAATCTCCGAACTTGTAAAAGAATTATAAGGAGGCATCAAAATAAAATGTCTTTTAGGACAAAAATTTTGTTGTTTGCGATATTTTTGGTAACGATTCCAATGTTTTTAGTTACTTATGTCAATATATCAACTGTAAGTTCTCAATTAGATACTTTGCAAGATGAAGTTAAAAATAATATAAACAAAAATGTTGTGAAAAATTACGAAGATTATCTCCAAAAATTTCAAAGTGAGATAATTGCTCAATCTGAAGAATATACCAATGATCTTGAAAAAACAGTCAAGGAGCAAGAGCAAAGAATTCAGAAAAAATTCGATGAAATTTACTTAAAAACTCTTTCAACACAAGCAAATTTCACATTTCAAACAGTAATTAATTTAATAAAACAAGAAAACGAACAACTTCTTACTGGTGCAAGAATTGCTGCTTCTTTAAAAGAGGTTGTAGATGCAGCAAATGAAAAAAATTTATCCATCACAGAAAGAAAATCTTTATTATTCCCATTTATAGAAAAATACAACTTTGAGTACGCTGGTCTTTGGACAATTGATGAAACAAAGCCAAAAATAAAAAGCAAGCTCTATGCTGAAATTGACAACAAGTTTGTTGTAGAATATGCAAATGTGCTTTCATCTTCAGCAAATATTTCATTCTACAAAAAACCTCCGTATAATGAAGAACTTTCAAAGGTATTCAAGGAAATTTTAAATTCTAAATCAGTATTTTATCGAACATTTATTTTTCCATATATAGATTCACTATACTCAATTGCTGTAGTTCCCGTTATGCATCCAGTACTTGGAAATACAATAAACGGCTTTGTGGTATTTGTAAATAAATTAGACAACAACTTTTTGGATAATATAAAATCAATTTCAAATTCTGAAATCACTTTGTATGTGAATAACAAAGCACTTATTACCACTAAAGTAGGAAAAGACGGAAAAAGATTAACGGGACAATCTCTTTCACAAAGTAATAACAACATAATCGAAATTCTCGGAAAATCTTATTTTGCAAAAAAGGGTAGTTTTACTTATCTTGGTAAAGAAATAGGTATCCTTGAAGTTGCAATACCATTTGAAAAATTAGATACAAACTTTAATTTTCCAAAACCAAAGCCATTTGTAATTCCTGAACTTGAAAAACCAGATGTAAATATTAGCTTAAAAATAGATAATAAAGCAATAGTTCAAAAATCTGTACTTCTTGCGCTAATTATTCTTGCTATTAGCATTGTTCTAATATTTGTAATAACAAAGCAACTTCTTAAATCTTTAGAACACTCAAAAACTGTAATTGAAAAATTATCTGAAGGTGAATTTGTAAACATTGAAAGCGACAAAGCATCTGGAGAATTTAAAATAATCTTGGATTCTTTGAAAAAACTTTCTGAAACATTTAAAGACTTTGCTAAAAAGCTCCTTACAAGTTCAACCCAACTTGTATCTGAGGTTGACAACCTTGAAGAACTAAATAATATCTTGCAAAAAACCTCTCAAGATTTCTCCGAAGCTGTAAAGGTATTTTCTAACAACACATCTATTATTTTAGATGACTTTGACGAAATGAAATCAAGCACAGACAATGCAAAAGATGTTATTAATCAAGTAGTAACTACTCTCGAAAACCTTGTTGATGAAATACTTGAAGCAGAAGAAAAAATTGACGAAAACCAAAAATTTGTAAGAGAATTTGATGAAAGCATCAAAAATTCTCTGGAAACTATCGAGAAATTCAATAGCTATATAAACCAAACAATTAGACAATTTAATCAAGTAACCGAAGAAATCTCGAAAATTCAAAACGTTGCAAACCAAACTAACCTTCTTGCACTGAATGCGGCAATTGAAGCCGCAAGGGCGGGAGAAGCTGGAAAAGGTTTTGCGGTTGTTGCAGATGAGATAATGAAACTATCAGTCGAGATTAATGAAATCTCGAAAAAATTAATGAAAGATATGGAAAATTACACTGAAAATCTTGGTAGTTTAAATGCTGTATACGAAAATTCAAAGGAAAGTTTTAATGCTCTTTCAAAAACCAAAGAAGATTTCTCTGAAAGCTTTAAAATAATAACTCAACGTATTGAAAATCTTGTTAATACAACAAAGAATGTATCTTCTATTTTGGAACAAACGAAAGAGGTATTCAACCATATGGTAGAAATTTCATCAAGGTCTGCCCAAAATGTTGGACAAACTGTTGACAAAATGACTACAATTGAAGTAAAAATGAAAAAGCTAGAAGAATTTTCTAAAAAACTAAACAAGATGGTCAAAGATATAGATTCAGTCTCTGAAAGGCTTAAACAAATAGCTAAATGGTTTAAGATTGGGGATTAATAAATAATGGAAATAATCGACTTTGTCGAAACACAATTTTTGAATTGGGCAATGCTCATTAGCAGATTAACTGGAATGTTCTTAATTACACCCTTACTGTCAGCGGCATTCGTGCCCACGACAGTGAGGGCTTTTCTTGTTCTTGCACTTTCTTATATGTCACTACCACAGGTAAATCCTATACCACTTGATACACCAGTTATCACTATCGTTCTTTCCCTTCTAAATAATTT
This sequence comes from Thermosipho africanus Ob7, assembly GCF_003351105.1. Taxonomy (NCBI): domain Bacteria; kingdom Thermotogati; phylum Thermotogota; class Thermotogae; order Thermotogales; family Fervidobacteriaceae; genus Thermosipho; species Thermosipho africanus. Next base: position 21,832 of record NZ_NKRG01000010.1, on the reverse strand, counting down.
CCTTATTGGCTTTGCCATAGGACTTCTTGCCTATTTTATATTTGGTGCATTTTCTATCGCAGGAGAGTTATTAGGAATTGAATCTGGTTTTGGTCTTGCTACTGCTATGGATCCTACAATGGAAGAAAGTCCAATTGTTGGTCAATTAATATTTCTTCTTTCAATATTTGTCTTTATTTCTTTAAACGGCCATATGGTTGTATATCAAGGAGTTGTAGATTCTATACAAACTTTTCCTCTATACCTGGATAAATTAGATTTCTCTTTAGTAAAGTTTATTGAAACAAAATTTATCGAAATGTTCTTTATAGCCTTAAAAATAGGGCTTCCGGTAATTGGTTATATGTTTATAATAAACGTTCTACTTGGAATACTTTCGAGGCTTGTTCCACAGATGAACGTCTTTATGGTTGGAATTCCTCTAAAATCACTTTTGGTATTCGTAATCTTTTTAGGGATGGTGCCGATATGGGCAGAGACTTCCGCAAAACTTACTGTGCTTTTAGAGAAGGTAATTCAACAATTTCTTTCAGGATAGATCTGCAATTATTTGCCGATCCTGATAAAACAGAAAAAGCAACACCAAGAAGAAGACAAAAAGCTAGAGAAGAAGGACAAGTCCCAATATCCAGGGAATTAACCTCTGGATTTACTTTTCTTGCGGCAGTGCTTGGCTTTGCTTTTTTAGGCCGTGGAATTATAATAGGACTTCAATCTGCTGTTGCATTTTTTTCAAAACTCCCATCATATGATTCTTTAACTATACAAGATCTTGGCATATATACAATAGAAGCTTTCAAAGGAGTTATAATTGACCTTATTATTTTTGTAGCACTTGTAATGATGACAGGAATCATTACTGGAAGTCTTCAAACAAAATTTTTAATAACCTTTAAGAGCATTAAACTTGATTTTTCAAAGATAAACCCAATTAGCGGTCTCAAAAGAATGTTTTCCCTTAGATCACTTTTTGAACTTCTTAAATCTATTCTAAAACTAGTTATTGTTGGCTATGTTGGATACCTTGTCGTAAAATCAAATTGGAACAAACTGCTTCTTGCAACAGATACAAGTGTAAGCGATGGAGCACTTCTTATCTGGGACATTACATTTGAGCTTTTAATTAAATGTGGTATCGCACTATTTATTGTCTCAATTGCTGATTACTTTTTCTCAAGATATGAATATGAAAAAAATATAAGGATGACAAAGCAAGAAGTAAAGGAAGAATTTAAAGAAGTGGAAGGAAATCCTGAGATTAAAAGGAAGCAGCGTCAAATCATGATGCAATATTCTATGAACAGAATGATGCAGGAAGTACCTGAAGCTACCGTTGTGGTAACAAATCCAACACACTTTGCTGTTGCAATTAAGTATGACTCAGATGAAATGGATGTTCCAATAGTTGTTGCAAAAGGTGCAGATAAGCTTGCACAAAAAATAAAGGAAATTGCAAGAAAAAATAACGTGCCAATATTAAGAAATCCACCACTTGCAAGGGAATTGTATTTTAGCGTAGAAATTGGTGATGAAATACCACAAAAACTATACAGAGCAGTTGCAGAAGTTCTTGCATACGTATACAGCCTAAAAGAGAGGTATTAATTTACGTATTACCTTGTCAACGGGCTTTTTAGGTATTAAAAACTTTCCAATATAGCTTTTTATAAGGATATAACCTTTCCCATCTTCAAATTCAATTTTTTCCTTAAAAGGACCAAAGTAATTCTTGCCATCACTTGCTTGCCTTTCAACAACACACTTTCCGTTATAATCCAAAACTTTGTATTTTACACTCTTAACAACACCTGTCTTTATTCTTTCCTTAAAAGAGATACTCTGCGGTGAAATATATACAATTTCAGAAATGCCACGGGAATAAAAATCGTGCCTTATGTAATTTACAATAAAAAAGGCTTCAAGAGTTCTCAAATAGTCCCTTTTAATATTAAAATACCAATTAATAACAGAAGTTAGCATCATATAACATGATGCTAAAACTATAACTGCTATTATTATTCCAACTAAAACCTCAGAAAAAGAAATATTTACCCCCCTATGTCTCTCTTACATTTCAAATTTTTCTTTAGGTGCTTCCCCCTTGGCTATTCTATCTAATACCCCGTTAACAAATTTACCGCTATTTTCAGTTCCATATGTCTTTCCAAGCTCTATCATTTCATCTAAAGTAACTTCTATAGGAACATCATCGACATATAAAAGTTCATACGTTCCAAGCCTTAAAATGTTTCTATCTGTTACAGAAAGTCTATCTAGTGTCCAATTTTGAAGATATTTAGAAATAATTTCATCTAAAGATTCTATAGTCTTCTTAATCCCCTCTATATAACTATACGCTTGCTCTCTAAGCTTTTCATCTTCAAGTAAGCTTACATGCTGCTTTGCTATTTCAGTTAAGTCTTCATCTTTTTGAAAGTCCCATTGAAAAAGTGTTTTAAAAACACTTTCGCGCATTTTATGACGCCTTTTTATCAATTATTCTTCCTCCTCTGCCGGCTCTATTTTTTCAACTACATCAATGATAGAAACGTTAACTGCAGATACTTGAAGTTCCGTCATTCTCTGAATATTTTCCGAAATATTCTGCATAATTTTCTTTCCAAATTCAACCAAACTCTTTCCATATGGAGCTACAGTCTTGACATTTACTATTACGTTATCATCCGGTGTCCTTTCAATTTCAATATTTTTCTTTAACTTTTTTGCATCTTTATCATCTGCAGACAGCTCAAGAACTTCTAAAAAACTTCTAAATGCTATTTCTTTTAAAACTTCATCACTAATATTTATACTTCCTTGTTCAAAATCCATGGGCTCACCCTCCTTCTTATGCCCTTTCTATGTACTCACCAGTTCTTGTATCTACCCTTACTTTTTGACCTTTTTCAACAAAGAATGGAACAGTTATCTTCAATCCTGTTTCCAAAACAGCAGGTTTTCCTCCACCAGAAACTGTATCTCCTTTAAATCCTGGTTCTGTTTCTACAACTTCAAGGACAACACTTGTTGGGAGCTGTATTCCAATAGGCTTACCATCATGCATTATCAAATCCACTTCTGTATTTTCAACCAAATAATTTTTTTCTTCTTCTATATCACTTTCAGGGATACCATATTGTTCAAACGTTTCATTATCCATAAAGTAATAGTTTTCACCATCGTTATATATATATGAAGCCTTTCTAAACGTAATTTCTGCTTCTTCTACTTTTTCACCACTGTTGAAATTTACTTCCCTTACAAGTCCTGTAGATATATTTTTAAGTTTTGTTCTAATCAAACCTGAGCCTCTTGCCCTAAAATGTTTGTTTACATCAATTACCCTGTAAATTTCTCCTTCATACTTTATGTACATTCCCTTACTTAAAGAACCTACATCTACCATCAATACACCTCCTAATTAAAATATTTAATAGCAAGTAAGGTCATATCATCGTGCTGCGGGGCACCCTGAGAAAATTTTAAAACATCATTCTCAACGTTGTATATTATTTCCTTTGCAGATAAAAGATATACCTTCTTTAAAATTCTCTCAAGACGTTCAAAATCATATTCTTCTCCACTCAAATTCCTTGCTTCAGGAATTCCATCCGTATATGCAAAAATTAAATCACCACTAGAAAGTTTAAATGTTTGAACCTCAAAATCCATATCCTCAAACATTCCAAGAGGAGTATTTGTAGATTCAACCTTAGATATGGAAGAAGAATTTACTATGTAAAGCGGATCATGACCAGCATTTATTACTTCAAGAACACCATCTCTTGATATTTTAAAAGAAACACACGTTACAAATCTATCCTCACCAACATCTACAGAAACCATGTTATTTAAACTATTAAACGTTCTTTTTAAATCTCCATCAGTACTTTCTATCAAAGATTTAAAAGCACTTCTCATAGAAGACATAATTAAAGATGCGGGAAGTCCTTTTCCAGATACATCCGCAACAATTCCAAATAAAAAGTCATTTTTTACAAATATATCAAAATAATCTCCACCAACATGTATTGCCGGCGTGCTTTCACCAAAAGAATCAAAATTATCATCATGTGGGAATTTCTTTGGAAAGAAGTTAAGCTGGATATTTCTTGCAATTTCTATCTGCTGGTTTAATCTTTCTCTTTCAATTTCTTCTTTCAATGCTATTTCTCTTTCAATACTCCCTGAAATCTGCTGAGCCGTAGATTCTACGATCTTTTTATCCCCTGCTGTAAAAATAGAACCACTTTCTTTTCCAACAAATAATAGATAACCAGTTTTTTCATCAGATGTAGTTGAAATATATTTAAAAATTATACTTTCACCGTTTAATTTTTCACATCTTTCTTTAATAACTGTATCAGGAGAAAACTCCATTGCATTCTCACTAAGAAGCTGGTCAATATTTTCTGGGCATGTTCCAACCGTTTCTATAACCTTTCCATCAAAATTTATAGAAATTATTCCACATTTAAATCCCATTGCCTTCTTTAATGTATAAAGTATAGGTCTTAAAATCTGCTTTGTCTCAATATTAGAGGTAATAATTTTGCTAATTTCAAAAAGTGTGGAAATTTCCTCATATAGCCTTGTTATCTCTTCAAGTTGACTCTCAATTAAAATAGTTGAAGATTCAAGCTCTTGCTTGTAAGCCAAAATTTCTGCATTTATTTTTTCTATTTCTTCTTCTATTGCATTCAATAGTTTTTCTTCTGATTCGAAAATTTTGGATTCTTTACCAGAAATTTCACAGAGTCTTTCATAAATTTCTTGTAATCTTTTAATCATTTTCAATCAACCTCTTAACTTCTTCAATTAGTTGTGAAGGACTAAATGGTTTGGTCATTACCATCTTTGCCCCTAAAGATTTTGCAAGTCTTTCATCCTCACTGCCACCCTTTGCAGTTAAGATTATAACCGGGATATCCTTAATTGATTCATCTTGACCTTTTTCCTTTAAAACTCCAAAACCATCGAGCCTTGGCATCATAATATCTAGAATTATCAAATCCGGCATTATTTCTTTCATTTTCTCAAGACCGTCAACACCATCAACTGCTTCATAAATTTCAAAGCCTGCTTTCTTTAAATTAAAGGATGTAATTTTTCTTAAAACCTCGGAATCATCTACCACTAATATTTTTTTCATTTAAGCACCCCTTTCAAAAAGAAGAGAAAGAGCATTATCTTGAATATAAGCTTCTTTTCTTAGTGCAAGAAAAACTTTATCTGATAAAAGATATGGATTAAAAGTATTTTCCTTCCTAATAATATAGTTTATCACAACATAATCCTTTTTTTCAAATTTTCTTACATTTTCAAGAACATCCAGGCTAATTTGACGTATCCCTCGTTTTGTTTTCTTTTCAATAACTTTAGTCACATCAAAATCAAAAGGCTTTTTTACAAAAACTAAAAATTCATATTTTTCTATTTTTGATAAATTTACAAAATTTTTAGTTACATTATCTACTTTCAAATGAAGCGGCTGAACCTCTTCAATTTCGTTATAAACAACTTGCGGATCATAGTCTTCTTCAAGATTTATATTTACGTAAAATGCAAGGTCGATTACACCCGTTGAAACTGGATCAATATATGAAAACTTAGGTTTTGGATGAAAACCTTCCGTAAAAGTTAATTTTAAATTTGTTCTTCTAAAAGTCCTCTCAATCATAGTAATTGTATCAAGCCCTGCTACAAATCTATATGGACCTAGTTTTTTAAACCTTACAAGATAGCTATAACTCATTTACTTTTCTCCTTTTTCACCTGAAATACATAAATTTTCCCATCTTTCATATCGGGAACATACAAATATCCATCCTTATAATACAGATCTGAAGGCGATGAAAAACCTTTCTTTTCAAGTAGTTTATTCCAATCCTTATCATATACAACTACATTCTTGGAGTTGTAACCTGAAACAAAAAATAAATCATCAGCAAAAAAGATTCCATCTCCACCTTTAACATCTGAAAGTGTAAAGCTTTCAACAACACTTTCCTTAGAACATTTATAAACCACTGCAGGATTTTCAAAAGAAATGACATACAAATATTTTCCATCAGTTGTAATACCGTTTGGTCTTAAAATATTAAAGACAACATTTAATTTATCATTCTCTAAGATATAAACAGAGTTACCGTAAGTGTCAGTAACATAAACTTTTCCTTCATACATAGTAACATCATTTAAGTACCTTGGAAAAGTAGCAAAATAACTTTTATATGTTTTACTACTTAAATCATATTTAATTAACCTATCAAAATCAACAATCCACAAATCTTTTCCATTCAAATAGAGGCCTCTTGGATCAACAAGAGACAAAATATATTCATTCTTTTCTTTTGATTGATAGAGAACATTACCATCTTTTACATATAATTTCCCCATATTTGAAATAAAATATCCACCACTGTTATCTACAACAACACTTTCAGGCGCAAAAAGTCCCCAAATAGAAAAAATTAAGCTTAAAATGATTTTCATAACTACCCCCCCAAATAAACTTCTTTTACAGTTTCATCGTTTAAAACTTCTTCTGGTTGTCCACTTGCAATTATATCACCTTTGTGTATTACATATAATCTGTCAACAATATCTTTTAATGCATCCACGCTGTGATCCGTTATAATTATACCAAGCCCGCGCTCTTTTAATGATATAACCATCTTTTGAATTTCTTTAACTGTTTTTGGATCTATACCAACAAAAGGCTCGTCAAGCAACAAAAACTTCGGAGAAAGGGTCATCATTCTTGCAAGTTCGAGTCTTCTTTTTTCACCACCTGAAAGATAAAACGCATATTGATCCTTTAACGAATCTATTCCAAATTCTTTTAATAGTTTTGGTATTTTTTTCACGTCTTTATCATGGTATTCAATAACAAGCTTTAAATTATCTTCAACGGATAATTGTCTAAAAACTGATGTTTCTTGTTGAAGATAAGTTATACCAAGCTTTGCCCTTTTATGGATAGGAATTTTTGTAATATCTTTTTCACCTAAATAGATTTTCCCAGAGCTTGGGATAACAACACCAAGTATAATATTAAATAAAGTAGTCTTGCCGGAACCATTTGGTCCCAGCAAGCCTACCACTTCACCTGTTCTAACATTTAAATTTATACCATTTAAAACCTGTTTTCTACCGAATCTTTTTTTTACATCCTTACATACTATCTCCATATTACCTTTTATTGTGCCATACTTTTTAAATATTCAATAAATTGAGCGGTAATATCGTACTTTGAATTTCCATATGCCATCGTCTTGCTATTAAATACAAAATCATAACCCATTATCTCTGCATATTCTGCTATTTTTTGAAGTATTTCCTGTTCAAGCTCTGCAAACTTTTTCTGATATTCGCTGTTTAACAAATCAGAGTATTGTTTTTGTTTTTGAGTGTACTCTGCAATTTTTGCATTTATTAAATCAGCTGCTGCACCTTTTTCTTTCATATCGTTGATCTCAGCTGCAAGTTCATTTAACTTTTTTTGATAAAATTGAACATCTTCCTGATACTTTGTCTGAAGGTCAATCCATTTATCGTATGATTGTAAAACCTTTGTAGAATCAATGTAGGCAAGTTTTGGACCTTGAGTACTATCCCCTCCTGCAAACAAGAGTACAAATGATAAAAGAATTAAAGATGCTAAAACTACCATACCAAGCTTCTTCACAAAATCCACCTCCTAGTTTCTCGCCCTTGCTTTTGATACTATTGATCTTCGTCCTCTCTTTTTAAAGACGGAAAGAATTATTTCAGCCTCTCTGTAAGGAACTGTAATAAAGGAAAATTTATCTAATACCGTAATATCACTTATAACTTTACTTGATATACCGGTATTTTTAACTATGTAATCAATCAATTGCTTTTTGTTAATTCCAGATTGTTTTCCAAGCGCAATAAATAATCTTACAACTTCTTCTTTCTTTGAAGAAATTTGAGAAATATTATTGTAACTTTCTGGGTTTAAAGATTTATACCCCATACTAAGTAACGTTGCAACAACCTCTTCGGCAGGAAGTTCATTGAGAAGTTCTTTTGCAAGTTCATAGTAAATATCATGCTTTTTTGAATTATTTTCAACAACTTGTTTTTTTATCTTTTTCGCTTTTGTCTTAATAATCTGATCCACAGATGGAACTTTTCCTTCCTTTATCTTTGCGTTAGAAAACTTCTTTATTCTAAATAATTGTCTATATTCCCTTGGAGTTACAAAAGTTATCGCAATACCTTCTTTCCCGGCTCTTCCTGTTCTTCCTATTCTGTGAACGTAATGTTCAGGATTCAAAGGAATTGAATAATTAATAACGTGTGTTAAGCCTGTTATATCAATTCCACGTGCAGCAACATCGGTTGCAACAAGAATATTAACCTTCTTTTCCCTGAATTTTTTTAATACTCTTTCCCTTTGATATTGAGAGAAATCTCCATGAAGTGCTTCGGCATCATATCCTCTTTCAATTAATTTTGATGATACAGTATCAACTTCAACTTTTGTTCTACAAAATACCATTCCATAGAATTCTTCTTCCATGTCTATTATTCTACACAACGCCTCAAATTTATCACTTTCTCTTAGTTCAATATATATCTGTTCTGTTAAATTTGTTGTCAACTGCTTATCCTGAATCTTTATAACCTCATAATTTTTTATATACTTTTTTGCAAGATCAATTATTCTCTTTGGAATTGTTGCAGAGAACATCAAGAAAAATTTATCATCAGATGTGCTCTTTAATATTTTCTCGACATCATCAATAAATCCCATGTCAAGCATTTCGTCTGCTTCATCTAAAATAAAATAATCCACTTTTGAAAGGTCTATTGTTCCCCTTTCAAGATGATCCAATATTCTTCCCGGAGTTCCAACGACTATATCTACACCTTTTCTCAAATGATCAATCTGTCTTTGAATAGATTGACCACCGTATATTGGAAGAATTTTTAATTTTTTTCGCTTTAGAGAATTAATCTCTTCAGAAACCTGGAGTGCAAGCTCTCTAGTCGGTGTTAAAATGATCGCTTGAACATATCCTTTGTTTTCTAGTAGTTCAATTAAAGGTATTCCAAATGCTGCAGTCTTTCCTGTTCCAGTCTTTGCCTGTACTATTAAATTCTTCTCCTTTTTCAAGAGTGTAGGTATTACCTTTTCCTGTACTGGCGTTGGATTTTCAAATCCTTTCTCGTTGATTGCCCTCAACGTTTTTTCACTCAAGTTAAAATCCTCAAAATTCACTTTTTTTCCTCCATTCTCATCCTCATTATTTTAGAAAGCTCAGTAGAAAGTCGTCTTTTTACGCTAGTTGGCAGATGATCAATAAAGAGTATTCCATCTAAATGGTCCCTTTCGTGTTGAACAATTCTTGCACTGTACCCCTCAAACAACTTTTCCTGAACTTTCCCATATTCATCCTGATATCTTAATTTTACCCATTTATACCTTTCAACATCTTCAAATATACCTGGAAGACTTAAACAACCTTCTTCTCCAATTTCTTTTTCCTGAGAATGTTCTATTATCTCAGGATTTACAATGATTAAAGGTCCGCTACCATCATCCATTGCAAAAAATCTTAAAGAGATACCAACCTGTGGTGCCGCAAGTCCAACACCATCTTCAAGGTACATTATCTTTAACAAGTCTTCCTTTATTTGTTGAATATATTCAAAATCTTCCACTATTTTTGCCTTTTTTCTCAAGATTGGATCACCGTATAGTCTTATCTTCATACCTTTCCTCCAATCTTTTTAAATATTCTTCATTTGTTAAGAAAACACTTATTGGAGTTACTGAAACATAATTTTCAGCAATAGCCTTGTAATCAGCCTTTGGATCGGGATCATCTTCTATTATAGTTCCCATCATCCAATAGTAATTTCCTCCAGAAGGGTCAACACGTTTTTCAAAGTAATCATCGTACATTCTCTTACTCTGTCGTGTCAATTTCCATCCCTTAATCTGATCATATGGAACCGAAGGTACATTTATATTAAGAGCAGTAAACCTCGGAATAGATCTTACATCAAATTCTTCAAGAAAATCTAATATAAACTTTGCTGCTGTTTCGTACATTGGATTTTCAAAGCTATAACTTGAAACTGCAATTGAAGGCACACCTGCTATAGCACCCTCAAGTGCTCCGCTAACAGTTCCTGAATACACAACATCAGTTCCTAAATTATTCCCTCTATTTATCCCACTTATTAGCAAATCAGGTTTTTCCCCAAGTACAACATCTATTCCCATTTTTACACAATCAGCTGGTGTCCCTGATACAGAATATATCTCAAAGTTTTCGTTTATGTCTAACTTTCTAAGCCAAAGCGGTAGCCTTAATGTAATTGCATGTCCAACTGCACTCTGTTCAGTCTCTGGAGCAACAACTGTTACCTTGTATTTCTTGCTTAATGTTCTAGCAAGACATAGTATTCCATCGGCTGTTACACCGTCATCGTTTGTAACCAAAATATTCATACACTTTCACCTCTTACTTGTTACTTATACAAATCAAGAATAAGTCCATTAATTTCCTCAACCTTTGCAGCATAATTGATTGTTCCAGCCTCACTTGAAATCAATTTCTCTGCAAGATTTTGAAGTTTTGAATCGATTTCTTCAACAATAACATGAAGACGTGGTGTGTTAGTCGCATAATCCATTTTTCCACCAAGCTTGTACATCTTTTTTTCAATGAGCTTCAAAAACTTCTTTATCTTTTCTTTGTATTTTCTTAAAGAATCTGGAGTTGGAGAACGAACAAAATCGTTCCCCGCCTCCAGAATGTCATTTACTATTCTTTCAAGTTCTTGGTTTATTTGTTCCTCTTCCACATCAAGCAAAACATCGAAAAAACCGGGGGTTTCACTGGAAAAACTGACTTTATGCTTTCCTTTTAAACCTTTTTTCTTCTTTATATTTTCATTTTTTATCTTAGGATCCCCGGTTGGCTCAATTCTCATTTATTCCACCTCTACAGCTTTTGCGACCTTTTCAGCTATCTTTCTAAATTCTTCTTCGACTTCACTTTCTCTCATATAAAGGGTGACTGGTTTTCCTTCATCTGCAAGTTTTGCAGCCTTTGGATCAAGAGGAATTTGTCCTAAAAGCTCTACATTGTATTCTTCTGCAAGAATTTTTCCTCCGCCACTTCCAAATATTTCAATTTTTTCTCCGCATTTTGGGCACCTTACAAATGACATATTTTCGACTATACCAATTAATTTTTTGTTCATCGAATGTACAAAGTCAATTGCCCTTCTTACATCATCAAGGGCTACTTTTTGAGGTGTGGTTACCATAACTACTCCATCTAGATCATCGAGTGTTTGGAATAAACTTAACGCTTCATCGCCTGTTCCAGGTGGTAAATCAAAAATCAAAAAGTCAAGTTCACCCCACTTTGTATCTCCTAAAAACTGCTTTATAGCAGAATGTTTGAGTGGACCTCTCCATATTACAGCTTTTCCGCTTTCAACAAGCATACCTATAGAAAGTGCCTTTAAATTAGGTAAAATTTCAGCAGGAACTATCTCTTCACCATCAACCGATGGATTTTTTTCACCAAGCATCCTTACTATGTTAGGACCGTGCATATCAAGGTCAAGAAGCCCTACTTTGTAACCACTCTCTGCAAGTGCTGTTGCAAGGTTTACAGCAACTGTGGTCTTTCCAACTCCACCTTTTCCACTTAAAACTGCTATCTTGTGTTTTACATTTTTCATCTTTTCCTTAATTTTTGTGTTTTCATTATTCAAATTAAACTGTGGCTGCATTATCTCACCTCCATATTTCTTTCATATCATTATAACACATATATATTAATGTTAATATGTATAAATAATGAATTTTCTGTCAAGAATTAGAATTAAAGAGCATTTTGTGATAAACTAACTATGAAAGGGGGTGACAAAACATGAAAAAAAGCAACATTTTTAAATTTTTAAGTTACTTATTTTCTATAGTTTCAACTTTTCCAGTGGTCACCCCGGTATTGCTAACAATAATCGTTTTAATAAGCAAAGGCAAATTTTTATACGATTTTATGATGCCAGCAGAATTAATTTCGTTTACAATCATTGCTTCCTTAGGCATTATTACTTTGCAAATTATAGATAAAAAAGCATTCTTTGAATACAAAAAGTTAGTTTTACTGTTTTCACTATCTATTTCTAACTTCTTAGCTGCCAATATATATGCTTATCTTACAGGACTTGCCCATGGAGATACAAACTTAAACGGGATACATTTATTTTTCATAACAATCTTTGTAATTTTGTGGCATCTTTTTGCTATATTAATTTCAATCGAATGCTTTAAATTAACAAAAAAAATAAGCACGAGGTGATTTTGCTTTGATCATTCTAAATAATCTTACAATTTCATTTCCAGGAAAAACTCTGTTGTCGGATGTTAATTTAAATATATCCGATAAAGAAAGGGTTGCACTAATTGGTAAAAATGGTTCAGGGAAAACAACACTTTTAAAGGCAATAGCTGGTATTTTTAACGACTATACAGGAAAGATAATCACTTCCGGTAAAATTTTGTATCTTGACCAGTTTAGAACATTTGATGAAAAAACTCCATACGAATACTATATGAAAGTAGCTAACACTCCAGAAAAAGAAAGACTAGTTAGAAGTATACTTAAGGGCCTGGGATTTGAAGAAGAAGATTGGCACAGAGATATCTCCACTTTTAGTGGAGGAGAGAGAACAAGACTTCAAATTGGAAGGCTTTTCATTGAAGATGCAGAGTTTATTCTATTAGACGAGCCAACAAATTATCTTGATATTTTAGGAATAAGATTTCTTAAAAACCTCTTAAAAAACTTTAATGGAGGTTACATTATAATCTCGCACGATAGGAGCTTTTTAAGAGATACATGTGAAAGATTTTTAGAAATAAACAACGAAAAAATATGGGATTTTAAAATGAAATTTGACAGTTATCTTGTCGAAAGAGAAAGACTTATACTCCACCAACAAAGAACAATGAAGAACAAGCAAAAGGAAATTGAAAGGTTAAAAAAGATAATTGAAAGATACAGAAAATGGGGAAGAGAAAAATTCATAAAACAAGCAAAGAGTAAAGAAAAAATGCTACAAAAGATGCTTGAAGAGCTTGAATCTGAAGTAACTTTCAACGAAGAAGAATTTGATAAAAAAATATCCCTTCCAACTCCTGAAATGCCAGGTTACGTAGTTTTAACCGTAAAACATTTAAAATTCTTGGATATACTAAAAGATGTAAGCTTTACGATCCATTCGGGGGATAAAATGGCTCTGCTTGGTAAAAACGGCTCTGGAAAAAGTACTATACTAAGGTTAATTAAAGGAGATATAAATGGCTCTGGAACAGTTGAATTTGGATACAATGTAAGAGTAGAATTTCTTGATCAATTTGTAGAAGAATTAGATGAAGAAAGTACTGTATTTGAAGAAATATCAAATGAAATGGAATTTGAACCAGATTATGTAATACGAGCTTATGCTGGAAAATTTGGTTTCAAGGGTGAAGATGTATTTAAAGAAGTACACAACCTTAGTGGCGGCGAAAGACAGATCCTTGCTCTTGCAAAGGTGCTCCTTAGAAAACCAAATCTTTTAGTGCTTGATGAACCTACAAATCATATGGATCTAGACACTCTAGAGGCTCTTGAAAATGCTTTAAAAGAATTTAAAGGAAATATTATACTTGTTTCACATGATGAAGAGCTCATAAAGAACGTGTGTAACAAATTTTTTGTATTAGAAAAAGGAATACTAAAAGAAATATCTGACCTTAGTGAATATGTTCCAACCGAAGAAAAAGAAAGAAAAAAGAAAGAAAATATAGAATTTGAGGAGAAAAAGAAACTGAAAAACAAATTAAAAAGCCTAAAAGAGCAATTGAAAAAGAAAAAAGAAAAAGAAGAAAAATTAATAAAAGAGCTTGAAAGGGTTGAAGAAGAGCTATTAAATATCGACTCTGATTATGTAAAAGCTGAAAAGCTTGTAAATCAAAAAAACGAATTAGAAGAGAATATATTTAATACAATGCATGAGATCGAAGAACTTGAAAAACAAATCGAAGAACTTGAAAAAGCTCTATAGTTTTTCAACAACGTTTTTTACCCATTTTCTACTGTGATATCTTGAATAGAGGATAATTGCCTTTGCTATTTCATCACTCATAGTAAAAAGATAAACAATTGGCAATGAAAATTTTAAAACAAGTCCTGAAAATGCTGCAAAAGGAACTCCAAGAAGCCATAAAGTTCCTGCTTCAACCATAAAAGAGTATCTAGTATCGCCACCTGCTCTTAAAAAACCAACAATGTTTAAACCATTAAAGACCTTGATGGGTATAAAGGCCATGGAAATTGTTATAGTTACTCTAACGAGCATTTTTACCTCATCAGAAACATCAAAGAAGTTTACTATGTAGTAGGAAAGAATAACAGTCAAAGTGCCAGAAATAATTGCTACAATCTGTGAAAGCTTTATTACCTTTTTTGAAACATCAAAAGCTTCTTCAAATCTAGATGCACCAAGATAATTTCCAACAATAACGGATGCAGCTGATGCAATAGAAAATGTAAAGGAATACGCAAATCCTTCAATAGTTCCCATTATGTTTCTTGCCGCTATTGTTTGAGTGCTCATATGAGCGTATATAACAGAATACATAGTCATACCAAAAGACCAAGCAAATTCATTAGCAATTGTAGGTAGTGTGTAATGGAAAAAGTTTTTTAAAAATTTCTTATCAATCATCTCAAGATGTTTTAGTGTAAAAAATCCTGGAAGATTTTTTACCTTTATAATCAAAATTAAACTAACAAGTCCAACTATTCTTGCAATAAGGGTTGCTATAGCCGCGCCTAAAATACCAAGTTTTGGAAAGCCAAACTTTCCAAAGATTAAGCTATAATTTAAAAATACATTTGTTGATAGTTCTACTATCGTTACATACATCGGAATATGAGCCTTTTCTACACTTCTTAAAACAAAAGAAAAGACCATACTCAAAGCAAATATAGGAAAAGAAAAAGAGATAATTTTTAAATAAATAATTCCTTCACTAATTACAAGTGGATCAGGGCTAAAGAACCTCATAACAGTCTGTGGAAAGAAAAAAGAAAGAGTAAAAAATACTGCAGAAAAAAGTAAGGCAGTAGCACTTGTTACTGCGGATGATTTTGCTATTCCATCAAGATCTTTTTTTCCCCAAAATTGTGAAAAAAAGATGGATCCACCAGATATGAGTCCGAATAATATAAGATTGTATAAAAAGAAAAATTGATTTGAAAGTCCCACACTTGCAATTGCAACTTCACCAAGTTTTCCAATCATTAAGGTATCAACAAAATTGACACCAGTAGATAAAAATTGTTGTAATGCAATAGGAAGTGCAATTGCAAATATTTTTTTATATATTTCCATATAAATCCTCCTTAGTTAGGATTACTAATTATTTTAACATACGTAAAAATAATTGACAATATTAGTAAAAATTAGTTATAATAAAAAAGAATTTACAAAAAAAGGAGTGAAAAAGTGGAAAAATTCGAAGAGGCTGCAAGCATTTTAAAGGCACTTGGACATCCAATTAGACTTAAGATATTATACCTACTAAGTGAAAAAGAACATTGTGTTTGTGAACTTCTATCACAAATAAATACGAGCCAACCAAACCTTTCACAGCATCTTTCTATCTTAAGAAATTTAAAATTAATCAAAGATGAAAGAAATGGCAACATGGTAATATACAAATTGCAAGATAACAAGATTGTTAAAGCTATTCTCAGCGCTTTAAAATAATTTTTTTATTGACAATATAAGAATTTTATTATATACTAATTATCGAAACTACTAACTATTATAGAAAGGATGATTTCTTGTGAAGGAGTTTGTGATTATTTTAACAATATTTTTAATATTCTACTTTGTCCCATTTAATGCTTCTATCGTTCAAGATAGCATATTAAATGGATTTCAAATGCTACAAGAATATGCAAGAGAGCATGTATTGCTTTGTCTTGTACCGGCATTCTTTATTGCCGGAACCATAAGTGTCATGCTAAAAAAAGATGCTGTACTAAAGCTTTTAGGACCAACTGCAAAAAGGATTATTTCTTACCCCATTGCAGCAGTAAGTGGTGGAATACTTGCAGTATGCTCTTGTACCATTCTTCCGCTTTTTGGAGGGATATATAAAAAAGGTGCTGGAATTGGACCGGCAACCACGTTTCTTTTTGCTGGACCTGCAATAAACATAGCTGCAATATTTTTAACTGCTAGAGTTCTTGGCTGGGATCTAGGACTGGCAAGATTAATAGCAACTATAACTGCTGCTATACTGATTGGTCTGATAATGGAATTATTATTCCAAGAAAAAGGTGAAGGTGGTTTTATTACAACAGAAGAAAAAAGCGAAAATGGTCTAAAAGTTCTTGTATTTTTCTTGCTACAACTTGCATTCTTAATAATTGGTGGGTTGAAAATTAATCCAGCAGTTAAGTATACAACAATGTTTGTCATATCAATTATTGTATTTTTAATGGCAGTGTTTTCATTTAAAAGAGATACTACAAAAAGCTGGCTGGAAGAAACTTGGGATTTTGCAAAAAAGATTTTGCCTTACCTTTTTATTGGAGTATTTTTAGCGGGAATAATAACCAAACTTCTTCCTCAAGAAGTGGTTACAAAAATACTTGGAAGCAACGGAATACTTTCAAATCTTTTTGCATCAGTTATTGGAATGTTTATGTATTTTGCAACACTTACTGAAGTACCAATTGTTCAGGCTTTAAGAGAACTTGGAATGGCAAAAGGGCCAACACTTGCACTCCTTATGGCAGGAAATTCTTTGAGCCTTCCAAGTATGATTGTTATAACAAGACTTTTTGGAAAGAAAAAAGCATTTACATACTTTACCTTGGTAGTAATATTCTCTACTATATTTGGTTTAATATACGGAAGAATATAAGGAGGGGATAATATGGCAAAAAAGATTGAAATTTTAGGAAGTGGATGTCCAAGATGCAAACAAACTGAAAAAATAATGAAAATGGCAGTAGAAGAACTAAATATCGATGCAACTATTGAAAAAGTACAAGATATCAACGAGATTATCTCTCGCGGAGTTGTTGCAACACCAGCTGTTGCAATCGATGGAAAAATAGTTATTTCTGGAAAAATTCCTACACTCGAAGAAGCAAAAAAGCTTTTACAATAAGGATAATTAGAAAAATAAGAGGGTAAATTTACCCTCTTATTTTTTACTTGACAAATTAGTATAAACTAAGTATAATTATAGATGAAGTCTAAAAGTTAAATTATTCTCAAATTAAGGAGGCTGAAAAAAATATGAAAGTAATAGTTATAGGCTGTACACATGCTGGAACTGCATTTACTGTAACTGCAAAAAAATTATATGGAGACAAAGTAGATATTACAATCTATGAGAAAAATGGCACAATATCATTTCTCTCATGTGGAATTGCACTCCACGTTGGTGGCGTGGTGAAAGACCCTGAAAAACTATTCTATTCTTCCCCAAAACAATTATCAGAAATGGGAGCAAATCCAAAGATGAAACATGAGGTAATTGATGTCAACACAAATGAAAAATGGGTTCTTGTTAAAAATCTTGAAACCGGTGAGACTTTCAAAGATACTTACGACAAGTTGCTGATATCTTCTGGTTCATGGCCAATTATTCCGAATATTCCAGGAATTGACCTTGAAGGAATAAAACTTTCAAAAAACTTTTACCACGCACAAGATATAATTAATCATTCAAAAAATGCTAAAAGAATTGCCGTTATAGGTGCAGGATATATTGGCGTTGAACTTGCTGAAGCTTTTAAAGAAAACGGAAAAGAAGTTATGCTCTTTGATATAAAAGATAGAATTCTATCAAGATACCTTGATAGAGAATTTACAGATATTTTAGAAGCAGAATTAAAAAATAACGGTGTTGAGCTTATTCTTGGAGAAAAAGTTGTAGAATTTAAAGGTGAAAACAACCATGTAAGTAAAATTATCACCGACAAAGGTGAATATAATGCAGATATGGTAGTGCTTGCAATGGGATTCAAGCCAAATACAGAACTTTTTAAAGGAAAAGTAGAAATGCTAGAAAACGGAGCAATTAAAGTCGACAAGTATCTTCATACTTTTGAAAATGATTTATTTGCCGTAGGAGATAGTGCAGCCGTTTGGTTTACACCTACTAATTCATATGAGTATATTCCACTTGCAACAAATGCTGTTAGGATGGGAACAATTGCTGCATATAATTTGTTCGATGATACGGTAGAATACAAGGGAACACAAGGAACTTCAGGTGTTAAAGTGTATTCATATAACGTCTTTACTACTGGGTTAAGCCAACAGTTTGCAGAAGAAAGAAATTTAGATGTGAAAACTATATTTACAATAGAAAATAACAGACCGGAGTTTATGCCTGAGTATGAAAAAGTATACATAAAAATTGTATATGACGATAAAACTAAAAGGATCCTAGGTGGTCAGATAATGTCTAAAGCTAATGTAGCAGAAAGTATAAATACTCTTTCACTTGCTATTTCAAATAATATGACTTTAGTGGATCTTGCATTTTCAGACTTTTTCTTCCAACCCCACTTTAACAAACCTTGGAATTTCTTAAATACTGTTGCATTAAAGGCTATTCAGTAATCAAAAATTTATTTTCTAAGCTCCCCTGCCTTTTTAGGTAGGGGAGCTCTTTAATTAAGCTTTCTTTAGTTCAACTTTTGTTCTATTAATTAAAACATTTAATCTATATATTGAAAAAATAACAATTATTATACCTATCCACTGTCTCATTGTTATTACATTTGGAAAGAATAGTCTTGAAAGTAGCAACGAAGTAATTGGATTTAAAGTTCTTACTATATTTGCAATTGAAAAACCTATTTTACTCAAACTTTTGTAGAAAAAATATAATCCCAAAAATGAACCTATAAATGAAGCTATGGTTAGAAAAATAAAGCCACGTAAGCTGAATGAAAGAGAGCTAGTTCCATATATAGAAAAATAAAGAATGCTGATAACTAAGAAAGTTATAATATTATTTGCAAAAACTAAAAAATCTGCCTGAATCTTTGATAACTTTGCAACTGAATTACTGGTTGCAAAAAATAGAGCCGAACATATAGAAAATATACCACCAACAAGATTTAGATTCTCAACTTTATAAGAAGGCATAATAATTAAAATTATTCCAAAAATATTAACCGCTATCTGAAAAAATACACTCATAGAAATTTTTTCTTTGAATAAAAGGACAGAATACAAAGATGTAAAGATATAATATGATGTTCCAAGAACCATTGCTATACCAGGATCAAGCTTTGAAAGACCCATAAACATAAAAAGCAATCCTACGGCATTAAACAACCCTACGAAAATAACATACATATTTATTTTCTGAAACTTTTTTAGAAAAAATAATGAAAAAATACCTGCTAACAACGAGTTGATTACTGTGGCAAACATGGGATCAAAGTCTTTTAATGCAAATTTGTTAAAAATAGCCGTACTACCCATCAATACTGCTGAAAGAATTGCATAAATCATTTTTCCACCTCAACTTTATTTTCATGCTATTTTTTAGAATATGTATATAGATAAAATCCACAATCATTTACAATCTTTTTTAAAAAAGTATCAAATGTTCTAATTACACGGAACCTAAAATTTTTCCTAACTCCAGGAACTACAATAAGATTGGTAATTTTATACTTAATAACCGAAAATCCACTCTTTTTAATTATCTTCTCTAACTGTTTTGGAGTTAACTCTTTTTGATAACCATAATCCCATTTTCCAAAAATTTGTTGAATAATCCTATCAATAACTCCAAAAGATATTCTATTTGGAACCATTATCACCGCTATACCGCCTGGTTTCAAAATTCTATAAATTTCTTTTACAGATTTTTCTAAGTCTTCTTTTAATCTATAATGCTCAATAACTCCCAATGACAATACTAAATCACAATAATTATCTTCTATTGGTACATTTACTGCACTACCAAGCTTTAGTAACATTTGATTTCCAAACATTTTCCTTGCCTTATAAATTGCCTTTTCTGAAATATCTATACCAATAAGTTCTTTACTGTTTAAATCTCTCCCTACTAATTTTAAAATTCTTCCATCACCACAACCAATTTCGGCAATAGTTCCAACATTACTTATTTTAAATTCTCTCTTTATGTATTCTACTATCTGTTTAACTTTTAATCTTGAAACATAGTCTCTCACCTTTTCATCAGAATATGTATTATTACCTATCCAAACTTTATTCCAAATCTTACTAAAATTACCTTGATGCCCCCCCATTCTCTCATCCCCTTAATCTTTTAACTTTTCAACATTTTTTGCATTTAAAAACTTTCCCAAATTATTTTCTATCAATTCACCTTTTACATTTAAAATATCACCAACATTATACTCTCCCTTATTTCCACCGTGATATATTACAATATTCATTTTTTCATCTGTACTTAATATTCTTCCTAAAACAATCGTAGGTGCATATATTGAATGGGTATTATCTATAATTTCAACTTTATAATTTACTGCTCCTAAATTCCTATAATCTATCGAAAATATCTTAGGAATATCCTCAGTATTTTCATATGCAAAATGGCAACAAAATATTTTATCCCTAAAGTATACTCTTAAAGGAGTTTTCTTTCCTCTATCAAAAACTTCCATACCCTTTTTAGATGATAATCCTATAATCTTTTCAAATATTTCCATATTTCTTTTCAAATTAAATCTAAATAAAACATCTATATCACTCTTTTCTTTTCTAAGTCCTACCTGATATGATCCAACCATTCCTATTTCACTGTATTCTTCTTTTGAGACACCTAATAATTTTAAAAATTCTTCTAAATAGTAAAACTCTTGAGGATAATTATTCGAAAATTTATCAAATGTATAAAACGGATCATAAAATTTTTCTATATTACTTTTATCAACCAACATTTTATGTTCAACAAAATATGCTTTTGTATGTTTTCTTCCCAATTTTTTAATATACTCTAACTGTTCTTCAAAGCTGCGCCAACTTCCATCTTTCTTACGTATTACTTTTACATATTTTCTGTTTTCTATCTCTATATCTCCATCAGGTTGTTGTATGTAAATGTAATTGCAAATCACTTTATCTTCAGGATGCCACCACCCCTCAACACTACATATATCCCCCTCTTTCGTCATAAATAGTTGCATATCAATCATACATTCTTCCCCCTTTTATTCTTTCACTTAAAATGACACGTATATTATATATAACAATATATAAAACGTCAATATTAATTTAAATCTATTTAAAACAATGAATTTATTTCATTTCATCTTTTAAAAATGTATGATAATTATATTAAACGTTTTTATTTCAAAAATAATTTACATGATACAAAGTAATAATAATAATTCCAAAATATTTATTCTCCAAATTTTAGAAAATTAATATTTATTATATGTTAACTTCATTTTTTCAAGCCCATTAACACAAACAGAGTTACTCAGGCCAAAATAAAAAAGGCTGCACCTGTTAAAAAGAAAGTGTAGATCGACAATATTCGTTTAGTATATCTTCTCTGCAAGAACTATTTAACAAAATACTTAATACTGTCACGAGTCTAAAAAAACATCCGGAGCATAGATTATATACTTATGTATCAACTAATATTCAACCATTTAAAGTTATATTCTAATAAATAATCTACCTTCTATGAAGTGATTACGATTCAGCAATAAAGAAAATTGTTAAAATGATAAAACAA
>NZ_NKRG01000009.1 GCF_003351105.1 Thermosipho africanus Ob7 | reverse complement strand
AAAATATGTTAGAAGATATAGAAGGTTCAATATTGTTAGCAGATAGAGGGTACTGGCAATGGGAGTTTGCTGAAAAAATGAAAGAAAAGATGAAGTTATATGTAAGACCTAGTGGAAGAAAAGGGAAAGAATTTATGAAAAGAGAAATAAATAGGTTGATATAAAGCAAAAGATGGGAAATAGAGTGGTACATAGAAATGCAAAAATAGAGGATAAAGATGAGAGGAATGAATGAAAGGAAGCTAAAGGCGCAGATTACATATATGTTACTAGGGCAGCAGTTAACGATATTAATAGACACACTCTCTGTTCATCCTAAGATGATTAGATTGATTGAAAAATAATTTTTACATTGACCAAGCTGTAACTCTAGATATCGAAAATGCCTCTGAAAACAATCTGTTAACTAAATAGAAACTTAATATTAACTAATAAAATTATAGTTGCTGGGTCTAAAACAGAAGAGTGTCTTAACATTATTGTAATCAATGTCAAAAAATTCCTTTTTTACTAATTTATTATTACGGTATTTGTAACGTTTGTGTTAATAATTCAAAATTAGATGATTTTTTAGGAGATGTTTTTAAGTATGAATGATCGTGAAGGCTTATAAATTCTATATTTAACTTACAGTTTACTTCCGCTCAAAGGTTTTGTTACTTTTCTTTGTTATATTTATTTATGTGAATATTTATAGGTTTAGAATCTACCTATGAGGAATGAAAACAGGCTCTATACCCATGTTCTTACCTCCTTTCTTAAATGTAAAAGTTTAGAATCTACCTATGAGGAATGAAAACGATTCATCTTTTATCATCTCCAAAAACCACGCATTTTCTTGTTCGTTTAGAATCTACCTATGAGGAATGAAAACCCAACTGTTAATGCTGCGATATCTATTTCATCTTGTATGGGTTTAGAATCTACCTATGAGGAATGAAAACTGATGAGTGTGGCCCATCACTAGGATATCAAAATTTAATCTCTCGTTTAGGTTTAGAATCTACCTATGAGGAATGAAAACTTTTGAAAAAATTAGTTTATATGTTCTTTCAATTTCTGAATACGTGTTTAGAATCTACCTATGAGGAATGAAAACGTTCGAACTATCGGCGTGTATATCGACAATAGTATCAACAAGTTTAGAATCTACCTATGAGGAATGAAAACGTAGAAGGATATTTTTATGATACCAAAATTACAGGTAAGTTTGTTTAGAATCTACCTATGAGGAATGAAAACTTATCGTATCGTCCTTCCAGTATTTTTGCAAAATTATTAGGGTTTAGAATCTACCTATGAGGAATGAAAACAAAGTTGTTTGGTCTAACAATCCACTCTAAATCTGCTATAAAAGGGTTTAGAATCTACCTATGAGGAATGAAAACTTCCATCGCGCGCGCAGGTATCTTTTTCTTGTTTCTGTTAAAGTTTAGAATCTACCTATGAGGAATGAAAACAGTTTCCAATCGTCATAATGAGGTTCAGTGTAATAACCTTTTGTTTAGAATCTACCTATGAGGAATGAAAACTGCATCACGTATGCCTGATAGTGTTTGTAAATCGAATTTTTCTTGTTTAGAATCTACCTATGAGGAATGAAAACATGTAATTACAGAGCTTTTGTCTTCTTTTGATAGAGATAATATAGTTTAGAATCTACCTATGAGGAATGAAAACACTAGTTGTATATCGTGCTCACTAGTCCGAAATATAAATTCTTTGTTTAGAATCTACCTATGAGGAATGAAAACCCTTTATTATCTCAAAATCTGGTAGTAGATTAAATAATCTTGGTTTAGAATCTACCTATGAGGAATGAAAACTGGGTCTTAACGATTATTTCTATGGCATACTTGAATTGTTTAGTTTAGAATCTACCTATGAGGAATGAAAACTTGTGCGTCGTTTTCGTCGTAAATAAATTCTTGTGTTATAGTTTAGAATCTACCTATGAGGAATGAAAACGAAAACACCGAGGAATTCAATGATCCAGCAAGAGACATAAAACACGTTTAGAATCTACCTATGAGGAATGAAAACACCACTATTAGAAGGAATAGCACATGAGAAGAAAAAACAGTTTAGAATCTACCTATGAGGAATGAAAACTGTGTTTTGTAATTTATCATGTAACTTTAACATACCTTCGTTTAGAATATACCTATGAGGAATGAAAACCCATACTTCTTTTCAATTTCTTTTTTAATATTTCTCATTTGCATGTTTAGAATCTACCTATGAGGAATGAAAACATTTACCAGTGAGTTGGGCATATAACACAGGTTCAGTTTAGAATCTACCTATGAGGAATGAAAACATGTAATTACAGAGCTTTTGTCTTCTTTTGATAGAGATAATATAGTTTAGAATCTACCTATGAGGAATGAAAACAATTCTGCGAGCGAGGACTGTGACCCTCTTCTTCTGGTTCATACCCGTTTAGAATCTACCTATGAGGAATGAAAACATGTCCTCTTGTTTTGACAAAAACCGGTTTTAATGCCTCTCCAGAGTTTAGAATCTACCTATGAGAAAAAAACACAATTTACATCACCGGCCTTTCAATGGAAGGATTTGGTGTTTAGAATCTACCTATGAAAAATAAATAATTATTTCTTTAAACGAGTATTTGTTTTTGATATAGTTTTCAAAAAATTTATATTTTTTAAATTGTTTAAAAGGTTCAAGAATATGTAGATCAAAGACCGGTTTATTTTTCACTATTTGTAATGCAATATAAAGGATAGGAATTGTCGAAATTTAATATGTGGAAGATTCTGGATAAATCAAAAAATGAAGAGTCAAGTCTTCAAAGATAAAATACAAAATCATATTCTTACAATTTAATATAAAAAAAACATGGCTCGTCTAGAGCCATGTTTTTTTGAATGGAATAAATTAAAACTTTATTACTCTTTCGCTTTCCTTTACTCGTCCAACTACTTTTCCAGGAAGTTCATCTGTTTCTGAGACATATAACAAACCATATCCCATGTTAAAGGTATTAATAGCTTCGTCAAATTCTACGTATTTTAAAATCCAATCTACAAATTCCTTTTTTTCAATATTTATTTCATATCCTAAATTTCCAAGCAACCTTCTCAACGCTCTAGTAATTCCTCCACCAGTAACATGAGCCATTGCTTTTATTTTATCAAAATAAGGTATAATTTCCTTATAAATTCTTGTTCCTTTTAGTATATCAAAAGGTAAATCTTTTATGTTTATCTTTTCTTCACTAATTATCTTTCTAATAAGACTCCAACCATTTGAGTGAAAACCAGATGAATCTAAAGCCATAATATAATCACCAGGTTTTATATGAGAATGCTCAAATTTCTTTATAAGTGTGCCAATTGCAAAACCTGCAACATCAAAATGATTTTCTTGATACATATCTGGCATCTCAGCTGTTTCACCTGCAACCAAATACATATCACAATTTTTTAGCTCTTTAATAAGTGCATCAATAAATTTCTTTTCAATTTCACCAATCTTGTGTGTGCCTATATAATCTAAGAATGCTATTGGTTTTGCTCCAACACATATCAGATCATTATAATTCATAGCTATTAAATCTTTTGCTGCCTCCTTGAATGTTCCATGCTCAATGTGAAGTAAAATCTTAGTTCCTATACCATCAGCAGTAACTGCAATTGGGGGTGTAGTAAAAAGCAAAACAGTTGCATATCCAGTAGGTTCTTTTAAAATCCACTCTGGAATATTTACATTTTCCTTTATAATTTTTGCAAATTCATCTCCTTTTTTTACATCTACCCCCGCCTGTTTATATGTATACTTCATGCATAGATCACCCCAATATCTTTTCTAAATATCTTACCATCAAAATCTATTTTTTCTGAAATTTCATATGCTCTTTTTTTTGCTTCTTCCTTATTCTCGGAAAAAGCAACACAATGCAAAACTCTTCCACCATTTGTATAATATTTATCGTTTTCCTTTTTTACTCCTGCACCAAATATTACAAAATCTTCTCCTTGAAGTGGAAAGAGATTTCTTATCTCTTTTCCCTTTTCATATTTTCCCGGATAACCTTTGCTTGCAAGTACAACATCAAGAGCATAGTATTTGGGGTTAAATTCAGGAATATTTTCTTTGTTATAAGCCTTTAAAACGCACTCTACAAAATTGTCTGGGTTTGTTGCCACAATAACTTCAGTTTCAGGATCACCCAACCTTACGTTATATTCCAGGATATATGGAGTTTTTTCGTATATCATTAACCCAAGGTATAAAAATCCCCTGTAAAAAACCCCTTCTTTTTTTAAACCATAAAGTGTTTTTGCAAACAATTCCTCGATCTTTGTTTTTAATTCACCATCAATTTCAATAGGTCCAAAGCTCCCCATTCCACCAGTGTTAGGACCAGTGTTCCCAGTATTAATCTTCTTATAATCCTGTATAAACGGAAACAGTGAAAAATTGTCTCCATTAACAACAGCCATAGCTGAAAGCTCTCTTCCAGGTAAAAATTCATCAATAACTATTGGGCCAGAAACTCCCGCAATCAACTCTCCACTTATTAGCTTACTCCCAAGCTCAACTGCTTCATCTTTATTTTCAACAATCAATACACCTTTCCCTTTTGCAAGCCCATCTGCTTTTAAAACATATGGCGGATAAAATTTTTCAATTTTTTCTAAAAGTTCCTCCCTATTGGATGCAATTTCAAACCTTGGAGTAGTTAAATTGTAAATACTCATAAATTGTTTTGCATAGATTTTTGAGCTTTCAAGTCTTGAAGCTCTACTGTCAGGTCCAAAAACATTAGCATACTTTTCAGCAATTCCATTTGCAAGGTATTCTTCTGAGCCAGGAATTATTAATCCATTAAAATCTTTAAGGCTTTCAAAATCGATATTATTTTCAGTTAATCCATTGCCTGGCGTATAAAAAACTTCAAAACCAGCTTTTTCAAAAGCATATCCCATAGCATGTTCTCTTCCACCAGAACCTACTATACAAACTTTCATATTATCACCTCAATGTCTAAAAACTCTTCCTTCTGCCTTGTAAAATGACAAGCCCATTTTTTCAGCAGCATTAATTACTTCCTCATCTCTAATTGAACCCATTGGTGAAACAACTGCTTTTACCCCAGCCTTTGCAAGAATTTCAAGACCGTCGGGGAAAGGAAAGAAAGCATCAGAGGCAGCATATGCATCTTTTGCTTTTTCGCCTGCTAGCTCTGTTGCTATCCATGCAGCTCTTTTTCTGGAAGGCTGACCGGTTCCTATACCTACGGTAGTCATATCTTTTGAAATTAAAATCGCATTAGACTTTACACCTTCAACTACAATAAAAGCAAATAATAATTCGTTTAATTCTTCAACATCCAATTGTGGACCTGCAACGTGGGTGAATTTTAAATCTGGAAGCTTTCTCTCGCCTATTAAAAATGCTCCAAATGCAGGTTTTCCTACCTTTGGTTCATAATCATTTATCTTTAAAATTCTAACCTTTTTCTTTGAAAGAGCTTCAATTGCTTCTTGAGTAAAACTTTCTGCAACGACAACTTCTAGATATTTTTTCTTAATTGCCATTGCACATTCTTGATCAAATTCAAAGTTAACGGCTAATATGCCTCCAAAACTTGATTCTTCATCTGCTGCTATTGCAGAAAGAATTGATTCAATCTTATCATTCTTTATAGATGCTCCGCATGGTGTTTGGTGTTTTACTACTACACTTGCATAGCCTTTTAGTTTTTTTAGATTATTTGCTATTACATAGGCAGCTTCGGCATCCAATATGTTGTTGTACGAAAGTTGCTTGCCTTCATGTAAAATCTCAAACGCAGGTTTTCCAAAAATTTCTGCTTTTTCATGTGAATTTTCCCCATACCTTAAATCCAAATTAAATTTTTCCAGATACACCCCCGCTCACTCCTTTCAAGAAATTAATCATTCAAAATTTTATCAATAATGATAGGATAATATTTATGCTCTATTTTATGTATTTCTTCTTCAACCCTTTCCAAAGACATTCCATCTATATTAATTGCGTGCTGAAATATTATTGGACCTGTATCAACACCTTCATCTACATAATGTATTGTAATTCCAGTAACTTTAACTCCATATTCATATGCCTGCTTTATCGCATCTTTTCCCTTAAAAGCAGGCAAAAGTGATGGATGTATGTTAACTATCTTCCATTTATTTACTATATTTGGAGGCAAAATTTTCATAAATCCTGCTAGAACAACTAAATCCGGATTTAATTCTTCTAAAAGCGAAAATAATTCTTCCTTCCAATCCTTTGAAAGTTTCTTATAGGAAATCCCCAATCTTTTTGCTCTCTCAATTGCAAAACATTCTTTGTTTACTACTAACATCAAAATCTCTGCTCTTAATTTTCCCTCTCTTTGTGCTTTCACAATTGCTTCAAAATTTGAACCATTTCCTGATGCAAGCACGACTATACGGGGTAATTTAGATTGAGACATCCCAGGCATAAATTATCTCCCCCAATTGCTTTTTTTAATCCTTCAACAGATAAATAATGAAGTTCGTCAGCATTAATTTCACTTAAAATTTCATCTATGCTCTTTTGATTTGCTATAAGCTCATTTTTTCTTGAAGTATCAATGCCATAAGGGCATGGTCCAATAACAGGTGGTGAATGTATACCAACTTTTACTTTCCTTGCACCATTTTCTTTTAACATCTTAACTATCTGCTTCATCGTTGTTCCACGAACAATAGAATCATCAATTATTATAACTTCTTTATCCTTTATAACTTCTGGTATTGGAACAAGCTTTCTTTTTATTATCTCTTCACGATTTTCAGGCATAATAAAGCTTCTTCCAAGATACCTGTTTCTCATAAGACCAAGTTCTATCGGAATCCTTGATGCTGCTGAAAAACCGAGTGCTCCTGAAAATCCTGAATCTAGAATTGGAATAACTATATCTCCCCTCATGTTGCTTTCTTCAAATAAAATTTCTCCCATTCTATATCTTGCTCTGTGTACATTTCCATACAAAAAGTTACTATCTGGTCTTGAAAAATAGATATATTCAAAAGAGCAAAATTTAACATCAGTGTTTGCATACTTTACCTTTTCAATTCCACTATCAGAAAAAATTACTATTTCTCCAGGCAATACCTCAACAATTTTATTTGCACCTATTGAATAAAGAACTGAGTCTTCTGATGCTATAACATAACCGTTTTTGTACTTTCCATAAAAAAGAGGTCTAAATCCAAACCTATCTCTTGCTGCTATTAACTTGTCTTTTCCAAGTATAACAACAGAATAAGCCGAAGGAATTCTTGAAAATGCCCATTGAATTGATAGTATTGGATCAGAGTACGGGGCAAGAGAAATATAATGAAGGAAAATTTCAGTATCAAGAGTTGAATTAAAGACAGAACCTTTTTCCACAAGTGAGTTAATTCTAGATTCTGCATCAGGAATGTTACCATTGTGTGCTATTGCAAATTTTCCTTTTGATGTAATACCTATAAGCGGCTGAATCTCTGTGTTTGAGCCGTATGTAGAATACCTAACATGGCCTATACCACTATTTCCTGGTAAAAAGTTTGACTCATTCAAAACTTGAGAAACTAGTCCCTTGTTTTTTATCATTTTAAAATCTTCAAGAACTATTCCAACACTTTCTTGTCCTCTGTGTTGTAATCCAAGCAATAAATCATGTAAAACGTTATAAGATTTTTCAACGTTCCAAACCCCTGCTATTCCGCACATAACACCCCTCCACATTTAAAATGAAAATGAGGAGCATTAGGCTCCTCATTTTTGCACAATCAAAGTTCCCTTTGCGGGAATATATAATAAATAAATGATAATGATTTTATTTTTAAAAGTTTTTTGTCTTTCATGTATCCCCCTCCTACATCTTGATTTTAAATCTAAAATAAAATTTTGTAAAGAGTAAAAAGTTAAAATTTATGTTGCTTAAAAATATTAAAAAGGGAAATTGAAAGTTGACATTTTCACAACTTATGATATATTTTTATTAGTGTTATAAGTATATATCCCATAAAAAGTGATTATTGACAAAAAACAGGAAATATGGTATAATATAAAGTGATAACGATGGATTCCGGCGTAGCTCAATAGGCAGAGCGGGTGGCTGTTAACCACTAGGTTGGGGGTTCGAGTCCCTCCGCCGGAGCCAAAAAGTGGAGTGTTAAACTCCACTTTTTTTTATTTTAATAGATGTTATAATATAAAAAGCAAGGGATGTGATATATTGCAATTAAATTTATTTACATATGAAAAAAAAGCAAAGCCTTTTCTTAAATGGGCTGGTGGAAAAACACAGTTAATAAAAGAAATTGATAAAAGATTACCTTCAATGCTTAAAAAAGGAAAACCTATGAGATACATTGAACCATTTGTAGGAAGCGGCGCCTTATTATTCCATCTTTTAAATAATTATAAAATTAAAGAAGCATATATTATTGATATAAACGAAAATTTGATAAATTTATATCTTGTTATCAAAAACAATGTATTTGAGCTCATCGAACAATTAAAGTCATTCGCCGATGAGTACAAAAGTCTTTCAGAAAATAAAAGAAAAGAATACTACTACTTAAAAAGAGAAGAATACAATCAAGAAAAAGAAGATAAAATCAAAAAAGCTGCACTACTAATATTTTTAAACAAAACTTGCTTTAATGGGCTATACAGAACAAATAAAAAAGGCGAATTTAACGTTCCCTTTGGGAAATACAAAAATCCAAAAATTCTTGATCAAGAAAATTTAATAGCCGTTGCAAATAAACTGAAAAATGTAAATATATATTCTGGGGACTTTGAAATAAGCAAAAATTTTCCCCTTGATGAAGAAACTTTAATATACTTTGATCCTCCATATAGGCCTATTAGTAAAACTTCAAGCTTCACATCATATTCAGCAAACGATTTTGATGACAACGAACAAATAAGACTTAAAAAATTTTTTGACTATGTAACGTCAAAAGGGGCCAAAGCAATACTTAGTAATTCTGATCCAAAAAATTTCGATCCAAACGACAGTTTTTTTGATAATTTATACAAAAACTATATAATAGAAAGAATTTTTGCAAAAAGATCTATTAATTCTAATAGTGAGAAAAGAGGGTATATAAGAGAAATTTTGATTAGAAACTATGAAAATTAAGGTGATAAAATGAATTTTGATGAATTTATAAACACTCTATCTGACACAAATATAGCTTTAGATTCAATAACAGATTTTCAAAAAGTTATTAAAAATGTATCAAAATTAGAATTAAAATTAAATCAACTTAATTATTTAATTGGAAAAAAGAATCTTAAAGAAGCTATAAAAGAAATATTTGAAGAAAATCCAAAGTCTTTCGAAATATTAAATATCTTAGTTGCTATTCGAAATTCTAATATTAAAGTTATTGACAAAAACGGAAAAATAAATAAACTAAGCGATTATTTTCAAAGCCCAGAACAAATCTATGAGTATATAAAAGAAACCGGACTAGAAGAAATTTTTAAAAATAAAAACATTAAAAATCTTGTAGATTATGTTTTTGGAATTGAAGTTGGACTTGATTCCAATTCAAGAAAAAACAGATATGGAAAAATAATGTCAAAAATGGTAGAAAATTTATTAATTCAAAACAAAATAAAATACAAAAAAGAAGTACCTAGCAATTCATTAAAAGAAATAAAAAACTTAGGTCGCGACATAAAAAAATTTGACTTTCTCATCAAAACAAACAAAAAGACTTACTTGATTGAGATAAACTTTTACAATGTGGGAGGCTCAAAACTTAACGAAATTACAAGGTCATATATAGAAATTTCTAGAAAATTGAAATCATATAAAAATTACGAATTTGTATGGATAACAGATGGAAAAGGATGGCTGCGCGCAAAAAATAAAATCCAAGAAGCTTTTGAATATATTGAAAAGATATATAATTTAAATACACTAAGCAAATTTATACAGCTTCTAAAAATGGAGTTGTGAAAATGGAAATAAATAATAAATTAGAAATAACTACAGTATGGTCATTTCCAGAAAGGGGAAAATGGGAAACTCATAATTCAAAATATAGAGGAAATTTTGCTCCTCAGATCCCAAGAAACTTAATTCTCAAATATTCAAAAGAAGGAGAAGTTATTTTAGACCCAATGGTTGGAAGTGGCACTACCTTAATTGAAGCAAAAATATTAAATAGAAAATCTTTAGGATACGATATCAATCCTAAATCTGTCGAAATAACAAAGCAAAATTTAGAATTTCAAGGAGATTATAAATACGAACCTATTGTAAAAGTAGGAGATGCAAGAAATCTAAGCGAAATAGAAGACAATACAATTGATTTAATTATTACTCATCCCCCATATCTAAATATTATTAAGTATTCAGAAGGAACGATTGAAGGGGATCTTTCAAATATTTCAAATGTTGAAAAGTTTATTAAAGAAATAGATAAAATTGCAAAAGAATTGTTTAGAGTCCTAAAAGAAAATAAATATTGTGCAATTTTAATAGGCGATACAAGAAAACGTGGGCACTATGTACCATTATCTTATTATGTCTTAAAAGCATTTTTAAATAATGGCTTTGTATTAAAAGAAGATATAATAAAAGTTCAACACAATTGCAAATCAACTCCATACTGGGAAAAACAAGTTAAAAAATACAATTTTCATCTTATTATGCACGAACATTTATTCATATTTCGAAAACCTTCTAAAAATGAAAATTTATCTCCTATAAAATTTAGCACAAACTATCTATTTTGATAAAAAAATTTTCTATCTATAGATTTTACCGTAAAAATTCCCCATGTAAATGTAATAGCTGCGGAAATCGCATTCCCTGTTACAATCCCCCACCAGACTCCATTTAAACCGATATTAAATACAAAAACATACAAATAGGAGAATAAAACTTGCATGATTATCGTTCTATTTATTGAAACAATCATACTCCTTATTCCATAACCTGTTCCTTGAAACATGGAGGAAGTAAACATTCCAAATGGTACTCCTGGCAAAAACAACGATAAAATTCTAAGTGCATTTACAAGTTCACTGTAAATTTGTGCACCATTTTCTGAATACGTAAAAGCCTTTGCAATGTAATTTGCAAAAATTAAAATAGAGCTCATAACAATCAACGAAATTATTTCTCCAAATCTAATAGCATACAAATAAGCTGTTTTCAATTTTTTAGCATCCCTTTGTCCAAACGCTGCACCAGTCACAGAAGTAACAGCAGTTGCTATCCCAATCAACGGTACTGTCCCAAAGTTTATAATCCTCCAGGCGCTAGTAAAGACAGCTATTCCTAAATCTTTTCCCGCTTTAACCGCAAAAACGTTCAATACGAACATTGCAGCAGACATTGCAATCTGCGCTATCGAAGAAGGAATACCAACCCTTAATATATCATTTATTATCTTTGCTTCAAGTTTCATTCCTTTAATATGTATTGAAACATATGTATCTTTTTTTATAAACAACCAAAAAACAATTAAAATAGCAGAAACAAGTATTGAAAAGACTGTTGCATAAGCTGCACCTTTTATTCCAAGTTTAAATGTATAAATAAAAAGTGGATCCAAAAAGATATTAAGTATCGACCCGATCGAGATTGCATACATTGCTTTTTTTGCGTCACCTTCTCCACGCAAAATTCCATTTGAAACGTTATTAAACATTAATAGCGGAATGGAAAATATAATTATATAAG
The DNA here is from genome assembly GCF_003351105.1 of Thermosipho africanus Ob7. Lineage (NCBI taxonomy): Bacteria > Thermotogati > Thermotogota > Thermotogae > Thermotogales > Fervidobacteriaceae > Thermosipho > Thermosipho africanus. The sequence continues at coordinate 54,329 of NZ_NKRG01000009.1, read as the reverse complement.
AATATTTTAGAGTTTCATCCAAGACTTTTTTGCTTATTCCTAATACTTCTAAAACAGGTTTAATAAGGGCTAAAGATACAATCATAAAGGTAATTCCAAAGATAACAGCTATTGCCAGCGAATTTACAGCAGCTTTATCAGCTTCATGTTTATTTCTTTCTCCAATTTTTCTTGCTATAACTGAACTTGCACCAACTCCAAGCCCAGATGCAAGAGAAATTATTATCATAAATATTGGGAAGAATGCACCAATAGCTGCAAGCGCTGCTGGACCAAGTCCTGCAACCCATATACCATCGACCAAGTTATACATAGTTTGAACTAACATTGCAAATATCATAGGGATAGAAAGTTTTACTATTGCTCTTTTTGGATCACCTTGAAGTAATTTAACACCCTTTGTTTCCACAAAAGTTCACCTCCAAAGATAAAAAAAGTGCCTCTTCACATTGAAGAGGCAAACAACTTCATTTATATTATACATATTTTTCTAACTTTTTCAAAATTATTGTTTTAAAAACCTTAATTTTTCAATCAACTTTGGAACAACTTCGTATATATCTCCAACTATTGCATAATCTGCTATTTTAAATATAGGAGCATTTTTATCTTTATTAATAGCTATTATACATTTTGAATCTTTCATTCCTGCAATATGCTGTATTGCTCCTGAAATACCACAAGCTATATATATTTTCGGTTTTACCGTTTTCCCAGTTTGGCCAACTTGGATTTCTTGAGGTGCCCAACCTGCCTCAACCGCTGCACGTGAAGCCGCAATTGTACCATTTAATTCTTTTGCAAGGTCTCTTAAAAGATCAAATCCTTCCTTCTTTGAAAGTCCTCTCCCCCCTGCAACTATAACATCACTTTCGGTGATATCTTTTAAAAGAGAGTTTTTTTTCATAATTTCTAAAGTTTTTGTTGTACAATTCTTTTCAAGTTCAAATTCAATTTTTTCTATTTCTGGAATCTTTTCTAATTTTTTTGCCTCAAAAATACCCGGTCTTACAGTTGCCATCTGAGGAATATGTTCAGGACAAATAATAGTTGCCATTATATTTCCGCCGAAGGCAGGTCGTGTTTGAAGCAATAAGCCATCCTCATCTAAATCAAGCTGTGTACAATCTGCGGTAAGACCGGTATTTAACTTTGCTGCAAGTCTTGGAGCTAAATCTCTACCAACTGACGTTGCACCAATTAACAATATATGAGGTCTGTTATCTTTTATCAAATTATACAATGCATTTGTATATACCTGGCTGTCGTAAAATTGCAAATCTTTATTGTACAAATGAACTATTTTATCTGCTCCATACTTTGAAATAGTATCATCCAAATCGTCTTTATCAATGTAAACTGCTACAACCTTTGCACTCAATTTTTGTGAAAGTTCATTTGCTTTTGTCAAAAGCTCAAGACTAACTTTTTTCACCTTTTTATTAAACGTTTCTATATAAACCCATATTTCTTTCATCTTTATTTTCCTCCTTATATTAAATGCTTTTCCTTGAGTTCTTTAATGAGAGTTTGAACTTTTTCATCTGTACTTCCTTCAATTACCTTAGTTTCTTTTTCAAACGTCGGGGTAAATGTTTTCTTTACTTTTGTAGGTGAACCTTTCAATCCAATTATGCTTTCATCAATTTTTAAATCATTGTTATTCCAGATTTGTATTGGATCTTTTTGACAAATATCAACTAACCTTCTTACATCCAGATACCTTGGATTGTTAGCTTCTTTAACAACGGAAAATAAAACAGGCGGCCTTGCTTCCATAATCTCAATATAATCATCCATCTCTCTTTCAATTAAAAATTTCCCTTCTTTATATGAAAGCTTTCTTACATAAGTTACCTGAGGTATACCAAGTTTTTGTGCAATCTGAGGTCCAACTTGAGCAGTATCTCCATCTATAGCTTGTCTTCCAGTAAATATTACGTCGAATCCAATTTTCTTAATTGCTTCACTTAAAACATTAGAAGTAGCCCATGTATCAGAGCCGCTAAAAACCTTATCACTAATCAAAATCGCATCATCTGCTCCCATAGCTAAAGCTTCTTCAAGTACTTCTTTTGCTTGTTCAGGTCCCATAGAAATAGCAGTAACTTTAGCCCCTATTTGATCTTTTAACTTCAAGGCTTCTTCAAGGGCAGCTTTATCATCATAGTTCATAATGGAAGGCACACCTTTTCTAATAAGTGTTCCAGTTATTGGATCTATCTTTAACTCTGTAGTATCCGGAACTTGCTTTATACAAACCACAATATTCATATTGTTTCCCCCTTACTTTAGTATGTTTGATGATATTACAATCTTTTGAACTTCTGTGGTCCCTTCATATATTTCCGTTATTTTTGCATCTCTCATCATTCTTTCTACTGGATATTCCTTTGTATAGCCGTAACCTCCATGCAATTGAACAGCCATTCTTGTAACCTCCATTGCAACATCTGAAGCATAATACTTTGCCATTGCAGCTTCCAAAGAATAATCAGAACATTTCATCTTCTTTAAAGCAGCATTATAAACAAGACATCTTGCTGCCTCAATCTTTGTTTTCATTTCTGCAATCATAAACTGGACCGATTGAAATTTTGCAATTGGCCTTCCAAATTGTTCCCTTTGCTTAATGTACTTTACTGTTTCATCAAAAGCACCTTGTGCAATCCCAAGGGCTTGGGCTGCAATACCGATACGTCCGCCATCTAGAGTTTTTAAAGCAATTTTAAACCCTTGCCCTTCTTTGCCAAGCAAATTTTCTCCAGGAACTACAACGTTATTTAAAATTAGCTCTGCCGTTGCTGAACCTCTGATTCCCATCTTTTCTTCAATCTTTCCTATGCTAAATCCGGGTGTATCTCTTTCGACTATAAACGCACTTATACCTTTTGCTCCCAATTCCTTATTAGTGGAAGCAAAAATTATATAAATATCTGCAACCCCACCATTTGTTATAAATATCTTTGTTCCATTTATAATCCAATTATTTCCATCTTTAACTGCATATGTAGATTGATTTGAAGCATCACTTCCAGCATTTGGTTCAGTCAATGCAAATGCACCAAGTTTTTCACCAGTTGCAAGAGGTCTCAAAAATTTTTCTTTCTGATAATCCGTTCCATAGTAGTATATTGGCCAACAAGCTAAAGAATTATGTGCTGAGAGAATAACCCCTGTAGTAGCACAATATCTTGAAATCTCTTCAACTGCTATAACATAAGATAGATCATCAGCTCCTGCTCCACCGTATTCTCTTGGAATATTCATTCCTAAAAAACCGTATTTCCTTAACTTTTCAACATTTTCAATAGGAAAATAACCTTCCTCATCAACCTTTGCTGCAAGATTCTTAAACTCTTTTTCAGTTATCTCTCTTGCTGCTTTTTTTATCCATTTTTGAAGTTTCGTAAGTTGAAATTCCAACGCAAGTTCCCCCTTTTTGATTTGTGATTTTTTTAACATTATCTATTAATATTTTAACATCAAATCAAAAATCATGAAATTTTTCACGATTAAGATTAAAAGGCAATATATTCATTTGAAAGCTTTAAATAGTATAAAGCTAAAAAAATCACATCAAATCTAACTAATAAAAAATTCCCAGGAAAACCTGGGAATTTTACTATTTTATACTTTCTATAATTTCTGGAATAAAGAAATTTTCTATAGTAGCGTATAAAGCTTCATAGAGGTAGGTAACATTTTTAAATGTTTGTGGAGACATTTAATATCTTAATAGAAAAATTTTTCACACATAACTATATAGTCAATCATCATTAACATTAAAAGTTACTTAGGCAAATTCATATTTCAAAAAGAAAAATTCTCTAATAATTTATTCATTATACTCACTAAGGAAAAAAATTCAATATTGTAAAAAAAAAAACGGAGCCTTATCGGCTCCATTCTCTTAACTTTTCTATTTTGGTGGCGGCGATGGGACTCGAACCCATGACTCACTGATTATGAATCAGTTGCTCTAGCCACTGAGCTACGCCGCCGCGTCTAATATAATATCATAATTTATTTTTGATGTCAATAATAAGATTTATGACTATTTACTTTTTTTGAAAAAGAGCAAAAAAACAAAAGCTGTAAAAGATGTTAAAACGATTGAAGGGCCTGGTGAAATATCAAGAATATATGCAATGTAAAATCCTATAATAGATACAAGGACATTATAAACAACCGAAATAAAAAACACACTTTTATACGATTTTGCAAAACTTTTTGAAACAAGTCCTGGAATTATTAAAAGTGCCCCAAGTAAAATAACTCCGGAAATCTTTACTATACCTACTACCATTACAGAAATTACTCCCAAAAGCAATGCTCGAAGCAAAGAAGTTTTTACTCCATAAAAAGAAGCCATCTTTTCATCTGCAAGAAAGTAAAGTATTTCTTCTCTAAAAATAGCTAAAAAAACGATTATCAATGTTATTATAAACATTAGAAAATAAAAATCAGATATATTAACCAGCAATATGTCTCCAAACAAATAACTTGTTATGTCCTGAACGTATGTAGAACTTTTTGAAAGCAAAATAACACCCACAGACATAAATACGGGAAGCAACATACCTATAGCACTATTTTCATGAATCTTACTTTTATTGGTAAAATAGCTTATTATAATCGAAAATACTATAGCAGTTAAAACTGCCATAAGCCTATAATTAATTCCAAACAAAAGCCCAAACGCAAGGCCCGCAAAAGCAGCATGGGCAGTACCATCACCAATAAACTCCATCCTCTTGTAAACAACTATTGGTGATATGAGTGCTGAAGATATTGAAGCTAAAATTGTAGCCAAAAATGCTATCCTTAAAAAGTCAAATTCAAATATCTCCATGTTCATGCTCCCTTTCATAATGGTTTTTAGATCTTATCCACAAATCAAAATCAGGAAATAACAATTTTAATTCATCGGGCTTTATTTTTTCTGTTGGCCCATGGCAATGAAGAGTTTTATTCAAACACATCACCGTTGTACACTTTTCAAAAACCATACCTATATCGTGAGAAACCATTATAATCGTTAAATTAAGTCGTTTTTGAAACTCTTCTAAAAGCTCATAAAATCTTGCTTTACCCATTTGATCAACACCAGCTTCTGGTTCATCTAAAATCAAAATATCTGGTTCAGAAACCAACGCTCTTGCAAGTGAAAGTCTTTGAATCTCTCCACCTGACATTGTCCCTATAAGTTGCTTTTCTTTTCCTGAAAGTCCTACTTCTTCAATTAGCTTTTCAATAAGTTTTACATTTTTCTTATTTCTGTAGCTTCCCATTTTTACAAATTGATAAGCGTTAATAGGTACCTCCCTATTAAACGTTTGAACTTGTGGAAGGTATCCTATTTTCCCTTCTATCATAACTTCTCCAACGTAATTATCTATTTCACCAATTAGAATCTTTATCAAAGTAGATTTACCCGCCCCATTAGGACCTACAATTCCTACAAACTCACCTTTTTTAATTGAAAAGTTGATATTTTTTAGAATATATTTTTCCCCTATTAGATAGTTTAAATCTTTAACCATTACAGCTATATCATTTGTCATCATTTAACGCCTTCCTTATCTCTTCAAAATTTTGATAGTAAATATCTATGAACTTTTTAGCATTTACTCCAAGAGGATCTAAAGTGTAATACTTTTTGTTCAGTTGTTTTGATATAATTTTTATTTCATCCTTTGATTGTTGAACCTCAGAAAATATTGCAATAATATTTTCAGATTTTATAGTTTCTATTAACTTCTTCATACCAACTGAAACATTGTGCCCTTGCTCAACCCACTTCACCTTTAAATTTAATTCTTTAAAAAAGTAGTAAAAACTTGGATGATGAACAAGCACAGTCCCACTTAAATTTAACGCTTTATAATCTCTCAAAAATTCATCAATTTCACCCAAAAGAATTTTTGCATTTGCTTCAAAATCACTCCTGTACTGAGGATAAACTTTACTTAATTTCTCAACGATTGTTGGAATTATATAAAACTTGACAAAGTAAGGATCAAGCCAAAAATGTGGGTTGTTGTATTCAACAAACAAAGAAGGAATATAATCTCTTAAATATACAACATAAAATTTGCTTAAATCTGGTTCTATCCCACCATTTGCAAAAATAATATTTGCTTTTGAAAGTATTTTTACATCACTTACTCTTAGTGAATAAGTATGGGGATTTACATTAGGGCTAAGCAACAAATATACCTCATCTTTTTCACCTACAATTTGTTTAACAATCAAATAGTATGGATTGATAGTTGTAACTATCAAAGAAAATGAAAGGGATGAAACAAAAATTAAAAAGACTGTAAGTAATATTTTATTATTCATTCCCTTTTACCTCCTTCCTACATTTTTTACACAATCCTTTAAAATAAAATACGTGATCTGTTATAAGATAACCAAATTTACTCTTAATTTTCTTTTCAAGTTCACTTGCCATACACTCTTCAAAAACTTCTATTTTTCCACAATTTGTGCAATATAAAAAGTGGAAATGCTTATCTTTTGAAAAATAATACTTAGTTCCACCATCAAAAGATACTGAAGAAATATAGCTTTTTTTCTCAAGATAATTTAAAGCTCTATATACAGTTGACAAATTGGGTTTGAAATTATTCAATCTATAAATATCTTCCGCATTAAGTGGCTTCTCACTTGAATTTATAACATCTAAAACCAATTTCCTCCATTTTGTCAGCACTTCATTCCCCTCCAAGTAATTGCAAATGCAAATCATTTGCATTTATATTATAATAAAAAAAGTTATAAAAATCAAGTAAAATTGCAAGTAAAACAGTTTTTATGATATAATAGGCTTTGAAAAGGGGGAATAAAGATGCTTTACAGCTTAGAAGTTCCTACAAAAACAAGAAATGAGTTCATAGACATAACTCATAAAATAGAAGAAACGATAAGTAAATCTGGTATTAAATCAGGCATTTGTGTGGTGTTTGTTCCACATACAACTGCAGCTGTTACTATAAATGAAAATGCTGATCCTTCAGTGAAAAGTGACATAGTTAAAACTTTAAACAAGGTTATACCTGCTAATTGGGATTATACCCATATTGAAGGAAACTCTGATTCACATATAAAATCTACACTTGTATCTCCAAGTATTACTTTAATAATAGAAAATGGAAAATTAGTTCTTGGAACATGGCAAGGTGTATACTTCTGCGAGTTTGATGGTCCAAGGAGGAGAAAAGTTTTTATTAAAATATTATCTGATTAGGGGGGATTTAATTGCCTTTGTATATAGTTGGACTCCCTGGAAGCGGCAAATCTGCTGTGGGAAGAATTTTAAAAGAAGATTTTGGATACGATGTAGTTGATTTTGATGAAATATTAAAAATAGAAACAGGAAAATCTTTCAACGATATAATTAGAAATAATGGTCTTCAAACAATAAAATCACTTGAAGGAAAATTTCTAAAGCGTTTTAAAAAATTTGAAGAAAAAATTGTAGTTACTCTTGGAACTATCTCAAACCTTGAGCTTTTTAACGGAAAGATAATATACATAAAAATTCCAAAAGAAAAATTCGTTAAAAGACTAAAAAAGATCAATAAAAAATACAGTGATAAAGAACTAGATATAATCTTTGAAGAGATGCATTCTATATTTTCACAAAAGGCAGATTTGGTAATTTCTTCCGAGAATAAGACAAAATTCGATATTTCAAAGATTATTGACGATTTTTACAGAAAAAACTTAAAAAAATGATTATTTTGTCTTATTTCTCGTTTTTTCATTATAATGTTTCACAAAGCCTTATAAATAAACTATTTGCAATTGATACACCAAAAATGATATATTATTATCGTACTTATCACCATTAACTAAGAGGAGGGAAAAGGTATGAGTAAAAAGGAACTTGTTAACATGATCGCTGAAAAGATTCCTGAATTAAAGAAAAAAGACATCAAAGCAGTTGTTGATGCAGTATTTGAATCAATTTCCGATGCATTAGCAAAAGGGGAAAAAGTTCAACTTATCGGATTTGGAACATTTGAAGTAAGAAAAGCAGAAGAAAGAACAGGTGTAAACCCAAGAACAAGAGAAAAAATTAAAATTCCTGCAAGAAAAGTTCCAAAATTCAAACCTGGAAAAGAATTAAAAGAAAAAGTAAACAAATAATGAAAAAAGGTGCCCCAAGAAGGGCACCTTTTTTTAATCTAATATTAAAGCCGCAACTCCAACCAAATCAGGTCCCGTATGAGCTGAAAGCACTGTTGAAACTTCTGATTCAAAAGCTCTAACACAATTTTCGATATCCCTAATTTTTTCAAGTAAACTTTCTTTTATTCGCCTTACACTTTCGCTATTACCAGTTGTAGCAACAATCGAAATAAATTTTTTGTTTGAAACAAATTTTAAAAACTCTTCGTACATTGCATTAATAGATTTTTTAAAACCATGAGCCTTTGTAACCGTATAATATTCTCCTTCTTTATTTACAGATATAACTGGTTTCATTTTTAAAAATTCTCCGAGCATTGCCTTAACTTTACCTATTCGTCCACCTCTTGCAAGATATTTAAGTGTTGGAATAACATAAAAAACTTTTGATTTTTCAATATCTTCTTTTGATTTTTCTACAACATCTTCAAATAAGCTACCAGAATGTATGTATTCAATACATTTTCTCACAATAAGGCCAGAACCTACTGAAATATTAAGTGTGTCTATATTTACTATTTTTACATCATCAAATTTTTCCATTAGCTCTTGGCTAATCAATCTAAAAAGATTAAATGTACCACTTAAATTACTTGAAATGTTAAAAGTTATTATCTTTTTATAACCTTCATTTATAAAATCAAGCATAACCTGCCTAATAGCTTCTGGATTTGGAAGTGAAGTTTTTACTTCTCCATCTAAGTTTTCAAACAAAAATTCTTCATCAATTTCTCCATCGTTATATTCTTTTCCATTTACAAATATTCTTAATGGAACCACCTTTAAGGGATAATCAACATTTCCCACATCACATCCAGAATCAACTACAATTCCTATTTTTTCCATAAAATTCACCTACTTTCTATCTCTCAGACATTAGAAAAAGATTCATATACAACTGATGAAATCGCCCTATGATACTTATAGCTCACATTACAACCTTTAATAATCTTTCCCTTAATAACATTTACTATCCTAAATTCTGATTGATCAGGCGGAAGATTACTATTTAATATATCATTACCCAGCCTATGAAAATGTTTTAAAGTCTTTTCATTCCATTCTCTCATATCAGGTAGTATGTAATAATAAAAGACTTTATTTCTGTGTTTTACATGAAAATGAGTATTCAAGTATATCTTCACTTTTCTCTCACCAATATCAAATGTTTTATAAAATACCCTTTTTGTCGGATTTATAAAATTAAAAAATTTCGTTTTACAAATAATTTTTTTAAAAATTTCAAATAAGTCTTCAAATTCTTCATCAAGAATGTATCTTGCAAGTTCCTCATCTTTTGTTGTAAGATAAATGTTTATTACGTCAAAAAAGTTCTTATATTGCTCCTCATACTTAAAATCAATAGGTTTAAGCCTTGTAATAATTCTTGCAACATTTTCCGCACATAAAAGTTCTTCCATTTATACCCCCCCTATTATATGTAACTGTTACATTAAATTATAACAACAAAACACATAAACAACAATAATTTAATTTTTTTGTGCTTTTTTGTTAACAATAAAGAAAAAAACTACTTGGCTAATTTTATATCTTTATATACTTCAAATCCCCCACAAGCCTCAGAATATTCGCACTTATAATACCCTGTACATGTTTTTTCTTTACTTGTATTAACTTCAAAATTATTCTTTACCAAATAATTCAAAAATGGTTCTAATTCTCTTTCTACAAAAATTGGTTTAAATTCGCCAGAAAGAATCTTATCCAATATACTTTCTACCCACTCTTTAAAAAAGCTATAATCTACTTTATCAAAGCCAGCTGCCTTACCTTTTCTTTTAATATACAAACTATTGTCTTCTCTCTTTAAAAAGTAAGATTTTTTATCATCTATACCTAAAAATACTAGATAAGTATCAAAATCTGCTTCACCTAGGCTAATATAAGAACCTTTATTTTCTCTTATTACATAATCATACAATAATAATTGTTCAATTAATTTATAATCGATAACTTTTGTTTTATAATCAACTATTGCATAAGCTTTTTTGTCAATTTTTTCCATATTATCACTAACTTCAGAACTTTTTTTACCAACAAAATTTGTATAATTTTCTTTAAGTTCATCTATCCTATCAATCCTTGCTTCAAACTCCACAGTTCTATTAAATAAACTATGAGTCTTATACACCTCTTCCAAAGACTTTATTGCCTTAATCTCTAAAATTTTTCTTCCAATCTTTAGATAACTTTCACTGAAAAGTCCTTCGATAAATTCTTCTAATTTTTGAGTAAACTCTTCTATATTTATTTCTCTTGGAATTTTATACCTATCAAATTCCTCTTTATATATTTCATCATATGCTTCTTCTACATAATTTTTTATCTTTTCTTTATTAAATGAAATCTCTTTTTCAAAGTAATTTTTCAGCACCCTATGATACAATATTCCTTTATAAAGATTTGATTTATCTTGGCTATAATACCTTATTCCTGCAACATGTTTAAAATAATAATATAATGGACAGCTTACATAATCTGAAATTCTGCTATGACTTAACCTTTTTATCTCCGCATCACTTTTAAATTTTTCATTTAATATCAATTTATTTTCTCCAAAATATGCCTCATATATCCTTTTATCCTCTTCAGAAAAGATCATCTCTGGATCAATCAAAATATATCTTTCATCACTTTCTTCTTTAATTTCTCCAAATTCTGCTGCGTATATAGATGGGACAACAGGATCACCTGAGAGTGTAGCCTTAGGATACGAAATATAGTTATGAGAAGAAAATATAAGTGAAAGTACAAAATTTCGCCTTTCTACTTCTTCATTAAAAGATTTCAATTTGTTTGGTTCTGAAAGTGTTTGCAAGATAAGCGGATTAACATTAAAGCTAGGATAAACACCATCTACCGCACTTACAAAGAATTTGTATTCTTTTTCTACAAATCGGGCAATTTGAACATCCACTATATCAACTGCATTTTCCTTTCTTGGAGAAAGCCTGTAGTTTTCAGCATTTACAATACTTGTTAAAATTTTAAACATATTCCTCCACGAGGTTTTACCCATGTTGTACTGCAAGAGGTTATCTATAACTTCAGAAAATTTGTACAGAGCACTAATTTCCTCTTGGATTATGCTTATATATTCCTCATTATTAAAAACCTCAAATTTATCCAAAAATTTTTCTTTAATAAATTTTTTAAGAAAGACAAGAAAATCACCATTTATATTTTTATCTATCTCTTCAAACAAACCAAATAAATTCTCTAATACCTTTGAAAACTTTAAATACTCTTCTTTCTTTTCTTCTACTTGCTGCATTACATCTTCATCTTCAACATTTTCCAATTCTTTAATTCTTTCATTTATTTTTTCTATTATACTTTTTGAAAAATCTCCCTCTTCAATAGAAAATTCCTTAAACAATGATTCAATTTCATCCATTGTAAGCCCTAATGTATCTACAAATGGTGTTTCTAAAGTTGCAAAGATATTTTCTAAATCATACCCGAAATATTTTGTCTTAAATGGTTGTAGAATCATCTTAACTACTTTACTCTCTGAAAGTTTTACATTCATCGAAAGATTAAATGGAACTTTCATTTCATCTAATTTTTCTGCAATTTGTTTTGCTATTTGAATATTAGGAGCAACTATAGCAATATCGGAAGGATTTACCCCGGAAAGAATCAGTTTTTTCACTTTTCCACTAACATTAACAATTTCACTTATAACATTCTTGTATCCAACTACTTCTGTTTTCTCCTTTAAATTTAATTTTTCTGTTTTCCAATCTTCAATCTCAAATCCATTTTCGATTAAAAATTCATATATCATATCAAGTTGACTAAAAGCTCTATCATCTATTTTTCTCCATACATAAAAATAAACATCTTCAAAATGATTAAACATTTCCTTTAAAACCTGTCTCAAGATAGGTGTTATATCAAAAAAACCACTTACAACAAGTGTTTTTCGTTTTGATTCAACAAACTTTGCATTTTCAACGTACCATTTATACGAAGTAATTGAGTCATATACTATTTCACTCTTTTGAAGAGTTAAACTTATATCCTTTAACAACTCATTAACAAGTCTTGAAACGTTACTTTCAACATTTAAAAGCTCATTAATCTCCATATAATAGGGCGGTAATTTTTCAAAAGTTGAGTTTCGCATTTCCCATGCCTTTTCAAATAAATCAAGAATGTATTCTAAAATTCCCTTTGACTTTGAAACAATTTTTATAAACTCTCTGTAACTATCATCATCAATGGCTGAATTTTCATACTCTTCTATCTTTTGTGCTATAAAAGCTTTAAAGAAATCCCTATCAAAGAATACCGCATCCATATTATTTCTAAGAAGGGTTTCTACAACGTACTGATTTATAACTCTAAAAGCATCTCTGTTAATAGCTTTACCAAATTTCTGAGAAAATTTATCTGATATCTGTCTAACATAATATCCGGTGGGGCCAATGAATAAAAATGAAAATGGATCATAATAATTTAGCATTTCATTAGCCATATAATCAAAATGACCCTTATCTATATTAACAACTATGGCCTTTTTCATGCTTTCACCTTCTTGCAAGATTCAAAATTTTCAATTGCAGCTTTTATTTTTTCTTCAAAATTTTCTTCAAGGCTAACTTCTATAAATTCTCCCGTTTTTGTAGAAATAATATATCCTTTTTCTGGTGCGCCAAAATCTCTTAAAAGATACATATAAAACTTTATTTGAAATTTGTATTTTTCAATATTTTTTGAATTTTTAAAGTCAACGTTTTTAAAATCAAGAACATATATCTTATTGCCTTTAAATAAAACCTTATCAGGAATTCCAAAAAGCATGTATCTTCTATCATTTACAAAAAATGGCTTTACAACTCTCCATTCAGAAATAACATTTGCTCCTTTAAAAAGTGATTCCAACTTATCTGAAATTTTCACTTTTAAAATCTTTTCCTCTTCAAGGTATCTTAATTGAGAAATAGTATTTACCGAAGAAAGTTTTCTGTGTATATCTGAACCTTCAGAAGTTTTTTCATCAAATAAAAGTAAAATATCTTCTTCTTTTGCCTCTTTCTCATTTCCAAGATATCCATACAAAGTAGTCGGTGAAATATAAGACTTATACGCCAGTCCATTTAAGTCTTTAAGGTGCACTTGCGGTATATCCTTCTTTTCAAATACTTGCTTTGTACTTTCTTCATCAAAATTTATATCTTTTTCAACGTCAATTTCTACTTCCTCAAAATCACCAATTAACCCCTTTAATTCTTCTTTTTCCTGATCTGAAAGTTTCAGATAATTTGCCAATGTATTATCTTTAGAGTCCTTAAATATAATCGGTATAAACATTTCAGAGGCTCTTGTAATAGCAACATACAGCTTTCTTCTATCTTCTGTTTTGTCGTATACTCCATCTTTGTAAAATTCCTTTATTGCCTCAAAGATTCTTTCATCATGCTTTGTTTCTTGTTTTAAATCATCAAAAAATTTTCTTAAAATGTAATATGTCGTTTCTCTTTCCTTTGAAAACATTACATTTCTATTAGATTTTTTCTCTTCTGAATAAATATCCCCCAAAATCACTATCTTAAATTCAAGTCCCTTTGATGCATGTATTGTCATAAGTTTTACACTATCTGAATTTTCATCTTCCGTTGCTGCTTCAGATTCATTCTCCAAAGAAAGTTTTTCAATTAACTTTACAAGTTGTGAAAACGATTCTGCCATCTGATCAATAGCTGATGCATCTAAAATAAGCTTTTTTACATTTAATATTGCGTTTTGAAAATCTTCAAAATAGACTAGTTTTTCAAAGTAGTTTAGCTCTCTTACAAGCCCTTTTAAAACTTCAGCAGGCCTAATAAAGTATTTAAGTTGTGAGTATTTCGCTAGCACTTCAATTGCTTTATTTACTTTTTCATCATCAAATTTAATCTTTTTAGCTGTTTGAAAAAGAGATTCATCTGAAATTCCCTCTTTTTTTAATTGAGTATTTTTTGAAACAATCTTTACATAATCTCCAAACTTTCCAAGAACCAGTGGTGAAAAGAAAAATTGTGTAAAGTAAAAATCATTATTTGGGTTTTGTACAGCATACAAAGCATTTAAAAGCGCCTTTATTTCAAGCCTTTCGAAAAAACCTTTGCTTGAAACAACGTGAAGTGGAATATTAAATTTTTTAAAAACATTCTTGTATACCTCTTCTTGATTACTAAGAGTTGATCTAAGAATAACAAAATCTGAATACTTTATCTTTCTCTTTACATAATTATCTTTTTCTTTTACAGTCATAGTTTTACCAACAAGATTTTTTATTATATACGCTGCAACCAATGCTTCACTTTTTTCTCTTTCTTTTTTATTTTTACCACCATTATCAACCAACACGTATTTTATTCTTGAATTTTTATCCTTTAAAGCTGGAATCTCTCCATCATATACTCTCATAGGAATTGATTCATCAAATTCTTTGTTATACCAAAGTTTGTTGTATAAATCTGGAGAGATCGTCTTAAACACTTCAAATTCATCTACTTCCTCATTTTTAGAATTTTTTATTATAGTCTTGCTAAATATCTTTTTTTCGGATATAAAGTTAAAGTATTTTACTAAGATATAATTAGATCTGTAATTTTCCTTGAGTGCAAGGACTTTTTCTCCACGCTTTTCAAATTCATTTTGAGTTTCTAAAAACACAGAGACATCTGCATTTCTGAACCTATAAATTGATTGTTTTCTATCACCAACATAGAATAAATAATTATCCTCCCCATGAAGTTTATCAAAAAGCTCTTTTTGTAGATAATTTGTATCCTGAAATTCATCAACAATGATGTACTTAAATTTCTTTTGATATTTTTTTCTCATCTCATCTTGTTCAAGAAAATCCAATGTCTTTTCTAGGACCGCCTTAAAATCAAATTCAAAATTATCTATTGTATATCCTTCATATATCTCTTTTGAAATAAGAAGCATGTACTTAAATACTTCAAGACTCTTTGACCTTATTTCATCAATACTAAACAACTTTTCAGGCACAGAGGCCCTTTTCATCTCAGCTCTCCAATGTTTAAGAACATCTTTCAAAGTTTCCATAAATTTGTTAAGATCTTTATATTCATTTACAAACAATTTTCTTATCTCATCTTTGTATCTTTTTAAAATTTCAAGATAATTTTTAATCTGCTTTTTTCTTTCACTAGGTATATTGCAAGTTATACTAACTTCATCAAAATCAAACAACTGAAATACATATCTCAACGTTAAAAAAACAGCTCTTTCAATGTATTTTTCCATCTTTGCATTGCTTATTATAGAAAAGCTTGGATCAATCTTTGCATTAATATTTTCCTCTCTTAAAATTCTCTGGCAAAAACTATCTATTGTAGAGATTATGGCTCTTGACAAATTATTTTTCACTTTTGACCAATACTCTTTATTTTTAGACTGTGAAAATTCTTCGTTGACAAGTTTCACAATCCTTTCTTTCATTTCTGCTGCCGCTTTTCTTGTAAAAGTAACAACTACAATTTCATCAACTATCTCTGGATAATTTTCTTTTTCATATTTTTTCAGTATCTCCACATAATAATTTGTTATTGTAAATGTCTTTCCAGTTCCTGCTGATGCGGATATAAAATAATTTTTATTTATATCCTTTCTAATTTCTTCTAATACAGACATAAATATCGCCTCACTTTTTCCTTAAAACTTTATGCCAATTCCATGCAGTTTGAATAATCTTTTCAAGATCGTATTTTGGCTCCCATCCAAGTATTTTTCTTGCTTTTGTGTTGTCTGCAATAAGGTATGCTGGATCTCCTGGTCTTCTATCAACTTCTTCAACTTTAAAATCTACGTTTGTAACTTCTTTTACTTTTTCAATAACTTCACGAACTGAGAATCCAGAACCACTTCCAAGATTAAAATAATCGGTTTTCTTTTCACTAATCAAATACTCAAGGCCTTTAATGTGTGCATCGGCCAAGTCATTTACATGAACAAAATCCCTTATACAAGTTCCATCTTTTGTTTCATAGTCCGTTCCAAAAATCTTTATACTATCTCTTACAGAAAGTGCAGCATCTAAAATTAAAGGAATTAGGTGAGTCTCTGGTTCATGGGCTTCTCCAATTTCTAATGATTCATCTGCACCCGCTGCGTTAAAATATCTAAACCTTATACTTTTTAAACCGTATGCTCTATCAAAATCATCCAAGATCTGTTCAACCATATATTTACTTTTACCATATGGATTAATTGGCATTTTTGGATCATCCTCTTTAATTGGTATTCTTTGTGGCATTCCATATACAGCAGCAGTAGAAGAAAAAATAAAGTACTTAACATCATGCTTTAACATTGAATTTAATAAAGTAAGAGTATTTGAAACGTTGTTTTGGTAATATTTATTAGGATCAACAACAGACTCTCCCACTTCTATATATGCACAAAAATGCATTACCGCATCTATTTTATACGTCTTAAATACAAGGTCCAATAAATTTTCATCTGAAATATCTCCAAGAACAAATTCTCCATACCTTGTAAAACTTTTATACCCATGAGAAAGATTATCAATTACTACAACATCATATCCCCTTTCTCTTAACATCTTACAAACGTGTGAACCTATGTAGCCTGCTCCACCTGCAACTAGTACTGTCATTTATTTTTCCTCCCCCTTTTTTAGCTTTAAAAGTCTTTCTAGATCTTTTCCCTTTAATTTAGTTAAATCTCCTTCATTTGGAACAATTGAAATAGATATAGGTCCATGTGCTATCCTTTTTAGCTCAAGCACTTTATGACCTATTGATTTAAAAAGTCTCTTTATCTCATGTTTTTTACCTTTAATAAGCACTACTTTTATAATTGAATAATCAAAACCTTTTTCTAAAATATCGAAATATTCAAGTTTTAAAAAATCCCTTTCATCGTATATTCCTTTCTTTAACTTCAACAAATCATTAAAACTTACACTGCCAGAAACTTTAACTATATATTCTTTTTTTACTCCATACTTTGCATTTGTGAGAATATCTATTAATTTACCATCGTTTGTTAAAATCAAAACTCCCGTCGCGTCTTTATCAAGCCTTCCAGCGGGCTTGACTGGTGTTTTTATATGTTTTATCAATTCTTTAATTGTCTTTTTCTGCTTTGGATCATATAAAGTTGTTGCATAGCCTTTTGGCTTATGAAGAACGTAATATTCAAATTTCTGATTTATCTTTAATTTTTTATTATCAAGCATTACAATATCATCATCTTTTACATCAAACCAAGGTTTGTCAACAACTTTTCCATTAACTGTCACTCTACCCGCAATTATGTATTGATCCGCCTTTCGCCTTGCAAATCCACACATTTGCAAATACTTTTGTAATTTAATAATTTCATCTCCCTTCAACATTATTTTATCATTAAAGACTTGAAAAAAATTAAATATACACTAAAATTTATTTGAAAGGAGGAATTATATGATTAAAAAGCTTGCAAAAGATATTTTATTTTGGATTCTACTTTTAACTTACATAGTAAGTTACAATATATATACAAATTCTAATATCTTTGCCTTTAAAATAATTGGACTTTTGTCAATAGGAGGGCTTGTTGGGTATATTACAAATATCCTTGCAATATGGATGCTTTTTAATCCGAAAAGAAAAATTCTTGGACTTCAAGGAGTTATCCCAAAAAAAAGGGATGAAATAGCAAATAGCACCTCAAAGATAATAGAAGAAGAGTTTATAAATCCAAAGTCATTGCGTGAGTTTATAGAAAAAAACAAAGAAAACTTTTTAAATTCTATAATTGAATTTCCAAACTCAAAAGAACTAGTAATACCACCACTAAAGAATATAACAAACGACAGAGAATTAGAAAAAAAAGATAACAAAAGCCATTTTTGAAAAAATTGACGAGGAAAAGCTCTGGAATTTAATAAAGGAAAAAAGTTTATCTGAACTCAATATTGACACATCAGAGATTTTAATTAACAACATTGATAATTTTATAGATGATTCTTTGAAGGAAAAAGTTAAAGAATTTCTAATTTCAAAAATTAAAATTCCACTTATTCCTATAGGTTCTTTTGTTGAACCATTGATTGATAAATTCTTTAATGATGTTAAAAACGACATACAACAAAAAGGTGAAATCTATAACAGTTTAAAGCAAATTATAAAACAAAAGATTAACAATAAAAAGATAGAAGATCTTTTAACATTTGAGCAATTTAAAAATCTTATCCACAACCTAAAAAGCAATATCTTTGATTTCACAGTTAAAAAAGTTTCAAATATATTAGAAAGAAAAATAGACATAAAAGAACTATTAAACTATCTTGGTCTAGACATAGAAAAATTGTTAGTAGATATTTTTACAAAATATGAAAATAGAATAATTTGTTTAGTTGAAAAATTCTTTGAAAAAATATCTTTCAAAGAAATAATAAAGGAAAAGATAGAAAGCTATTCTTTGGAAGAAATGGAAGAAGTCACACTAAAACTTGCAAGAAGAGAATTAAGATACGTAGAAATTTTTGGAATACCACTTGGAATGCTTATAAGCGTCTTTCAAATAATATTTTAAGCCTCGGAAAACCCGAGGCTTAAATTTTAGTTAAACCTTAATCTCATTAAATCACATTTTACGCCTGGAATTTGATTTAACTTTTCTTTGAGTTCTTCATGTTTTGATTCATCATCAACAAGTTCTAATATGATAAGTCCTGAGTTTGAACAATATTGTGGAACACCTTCATGTAATCCCAATCTTGTTTTAATATAGCATCCATATTCTGTCAAAAGTTCTTGAACTTTTGTTGCTGCCTTTTCCCTGTTATCAATTAAAATTGCCATAACAGTTCTTACAGTAATATCTGTCATAAAAACACCCCCTTTTTTAGTGCAAAAATTCACAAAATTAATCAAAATACACGTTATTTTATTTATCAATAATATTATACCATTATAAAAGTTCTTTTAAAGTTTTTAAAACTTCATTTGCGTGATCCTTTACTTTCACATTTCTCCAAACCTTTACTATATTTCCGTCTGGATTAATTAAAAAGGTACTACGAATGACTCCAAAATATTCTTTTCCATACATCTTTTTCTTACCCCAAGCCTGATAATCTTCAATAACTTTGTGAGCTTCATCACTTAAAAGAAGAATAGAAAGAGAATGTTTTTCAACAAATTTTTGATGTGATTTTGGACTGTCTTTACTTATACCAATAATAACTGCTCCTAACTTTTCAAATTCTTCTTTTAGCTGCGAAAAATCTTTTGCCTCTCTTGTGCAACCTGAAGTATTATCCTTTGGATAAAAATACAATACAACCCATTTGCCTTTAAAATCTTCCAAACAATGCATTTTACCATTTTTGTCAGGAAGACAAAAATTCTTTGCTTTTTCCATACTTTCGCCTCCTGAAATTATTATACCACTTTCAATTTTAAAATAAAAAAAAGTGGCTCCTACTTGGAGCCACATTCTATTTTGTCAATTCTTTTTCTTTTTCTACAATCAATTTTCCATTTTCTTCATCAACTAGAACAATATCTCCTTCTGCAATTTCTCCAGCAATTATTTTTACCGAAAGTGGTGTTTCAATTTCTCTCTCTATTAACCTTCTAAGTGGTCTTGCACCAAATGCTGGATCGTAACCTTTTTCTGCTAGATATTCTTTTGCTTTCTCTGTAAGTTTTATCTTTAAATTCTTTTCTTTTAATCTATTTTCAAGCCTTGCAACTAATTTTTCTACAATTTCTTTCATATGCTCTTTTGTCAATGGCTTGAATATCACTACATGGTCTATTCTATTTATGAACTCTGGTCTAAAGTAGTGTTTTAAATCTTCACGTACAGATTCTTCTATCTTTTCAAAATCAACTCCAGCTTCTACTTTTCTCAATATCTTATCACTTGCAAGGTTACTTGTCATGATTATTATTGTATTTCTAAAATCAACTGTGTTACCTTTACCATCAGTAAGTCTACCATCATCAAAGACTTGTAAGAGTACATTGAATACCTCAGGATGTGCCTTTTCTACTTCATCAAGGAGTATCACACTATATGGTTTTCTTCTAACAGCTTCGGTTAATTGACCACCTTGATCATAACCAACATATCCTGGAGGTGCACCTATAAGTCTTGCAACTGAGTGTTTCTCCATGTATTCACTCATATCAATCCTTATGAGTGCGTTTTCAGAGCCAAAGAGTAATTCAGCAATTGTTTTTGCAAGTTCAGTTTTGCCAACACCACTTGGTCCTAGGAATAAGAATGTTCCTATTGGTCTATTTGGATCTTTTATACCAGCTCTTGCTTTTCTTATTGCATCAGCAACTACTTTTACAGCCTCTTCTTGGTCTACCATTCTCTGATGGACTAGTTCTTCAAATTTTAATAATTTTTCTTTTTCAGACTCCATCATCTTTGTAGCTGGAATTCCAGTCCAAGATTCTACAACCTTTGCGACAGTTTCAGGTGTTACTTCTCTTGAACCATACTTTTTCTCGAGTTCTTCGTATTGCTGCTGCATTTTGTACATTTGCTGCTTCATCTCTGCAGCTTCTTTATACTGTGAATTAATCGTAAGTTCATCTATTTTTTCACTCAAAGATTTTATTTTTTCTTTCAACTCAGTCAATTTTGGATCACTATTTTTCAAACTTACTTTTGCAGCTGCCTCATCTATTAAATCTATTGCCTTGTCTGGCATAAATCTGTCCTGGATATACTTTGCTGAAAGCTTTGCAGCAGCTTCAATAGCATCGTCTGTTATCTTAATATCATGATGTTTTTCATATGTTTCGCGCAATCCTTTTAATATCTCTATAGTTTCCTCTACACTTGGTTCTTCAACAAGTACTGGTTGGAACCTTCTTGCAAGAGCCTTGTCTTTTTCAATGTGTTTTCTATATTCTTCAAGTGTAGTTGCACCTATGGCATGAAGTTCTCCTCTTGCAAGTGCTGGTTTAAGCATATTTGATGCATCCATTGCACCTTCTGCTGCACCTGCTCCAACAATGGTATGTAACTCATCAATGAAAAGAATAACATTATCTTTCATTTTCTTAATCTCTTCCATTACTTTCTTTAAACGCTCTTCAAATTCTCCTCTGTACTTGCTTCCTGCAAGCATTTTCCCTAAATCAAGCATTAATATTTTTTTATTCTTCAGCTTCTCAGGAACTTTACCTTCAACAATTCTTTGAGCAAGGCCTTCAACAATTGCAGTTTTTCCAACACCTGGATCTCCAATAAGGACTGGGTTGTTCTTTGTTTTTCTTGAAAGAATTTCAATTACCCTTTCAATTTCTTTTTCCCTTCCAATAACTGGTGAAAGTTTACCTTCTTTTGCAAGCTTTGTTAAATCAGTGGTATACTTTGCTAATACATTTCCTTCACCATCAATTTCTCCAGAGTCTGCTAGCTCTTTAACCGCTTTTAAAACCGAATCATAAGTTACATTGTACTTTGATAATATAGCTGCACATTGAGTTGAAGCATCCTTAAGAACAGCTAACAAAAAGTGAACTGGTGATACTTTGCTTGAACCTAATAACTTACCTTCTTTTCTTGAAAGTTCAAAAATCCTAGATAGCTCATTTGACATATAAACACCAGAAGATGAACCGTAGTAAACCCCATATTGGCTTTCAATTAATTCTTCTAACCTATCTTCGATTTCTTCAGTAGGTACATTTAAAGCTTCAAATATTTTTTGAATGTTTTCATCTTGAAGAATTTCATATAGTACATGCTCGGGTTTTAACAGGTTCTGCCTTCTTTGAGATAAGCGTTCTGCTGCTTGCTGGACTAATTCTTGCATCCTTTCATCTAAATATCTCATATATCTCACCTCCGAAAAATTTTTCTTTTATCAGTCATATATTTAGACTGATAACATATGGAGGAGTTCAAAATTTTAATGTAAATTTTTTGTTAACAAAAGTAACAACAAGAAAAATATGGTTTTTGTGATATAATATTAATTGAGTAAATAACTATAACTTAAAAGGTAAATAAAAATTATTGGGAAGGATCAATATTATATATTAAAAGGGGAAAGAATAATGTTGATCTTTTTGTTTATTTTAACCTTCGTTTTAATTTCATTACTATTTTATATTGTTAGAATTATAAAATTAACAAAACTTATTTATAATACTGCAAGGAAAGATTCTAACGTTATAATCTGGAAAAATTCCAGAATTTTATACTGTGACAAGCCATTAATGGAACTATTAAAAAAGCATGGAATAGATGTAAATGATTTTAGAAATTTTTCTTTTGAAAAGATAAATTTCTACATTAATAAATATCCTTTTTTAAAAGAATTTTTTGAAAAGTTTAGAGTAAACTTTGAAGAAAAACTCTTTGAATATGAAACTACCATTTTCCTTTCAAATGAATTTTATAAAATCAAATTTAGAAGAGAAAAGAATAAGACAACTGTTTATTCTGTGTTATTGATAACAAACGTAATATTAAATATTAAGGAATATACAGATGAATTAATAAGTTCTATTTATAAAATTCCTGAAGAATTTTTTAATTTAACAACCTCGGATACTTCAACATATGAACTTGTAGATTATTTCTTTAATTTTCTTTCCAGTCAAAATATAATTGACTCATTAGTCGTTGGAATTAGAAAGATTGATGGCTCAATTAATATAATTTATGGAAAAATAGGAGATAAAAAATTTAAAAACTTCACAATTAAGGATAAAACATTAATTTCATACATATCAGATACTGGAGAAAAGTTGTACGTAAATAACTCAGAGGAATTAAAATTACCCGAAGAATATAAATTAATGAAAGTGATTAACAAACCTTACTCAATATATGGGATACCTTTAAGGATAGGAGAAAATGTCTTTGGGGCTGTCTTATTTGAAAAGGAAGGGAATAATAAGTTCTGCTTAAAAGACTTTCATCTATTTGAAATACTTGCATTCTTAATTTCAATTAGTATTAAACTCAAAAATGAATATCAAATCCTCTATAAATCAAGCAAAGAAAAATTCAAAAAAGCAATAATTGATCCACTAACAAAAGCATATAATAGAAATTATTTATTTGATGCTCTTAATAAAAACATTAAATTTTCTAAAGAAAAGTCAAAATATAAAATTGTAATTTTTCTTGATTTAGATAATTTTAAATACTTAAACGATAAATATGGATACGTATACGGAGACAAAGTACTCAAAAACTTTGTAAAAACTGCAAAAATGGTTTTAAGAAAGGATGACATTATAATAAGATACGGCGGAGATGAATTTTTAATATTACTATATGATTTAAATATTGAAAACGCTGAAAGTGTAATTCAAAGAATAAGAAAAATGATTTTAAATTCTGAGTTTAAAGTTGATTTTTCTTACGGCCTAATGTATTTTGATCATGAAAAAAGTTTAGAAGAAAATATTAAAATTGTTGATAAAAAAATGTATGAAATGAAATCTAAGAAGAAAAAACTAAATCTCTAGGATATAAAGTTTACAAATAAAAACAACTTTACCAATTGTATATGCTATCAAGTTTAATTTAAATATAAAAAAACATCTTGGAAATTTTTTATAACCTTATAACCTAATTTTCATATCATCAATTATATTCCCAACTACCTCCAAACCTGCGTTTTTTCCAATTCCGGCAAATAAAAGCTCATTGCCTTTGTAAAGTTTTACTTTAACTTTTGCGTTCAAACTTTCACTTATTCTTTCAACCATTTCTCCTTGTCTTGGAGCTATTAAAATATTTCCTTCTGATTTAATAATTTCAACATTCATCTTATATTTTCTCTTTTGTACAGTTAAGAAAATTCTATCTTCAAATATTTCTAAATTTTTAATTTTTGAACCATTGTAAGTAGTAAACTTATACAATTTACCTCTAACATACAATCCAATAATAAATCCCACAAAATAATTTCTAAAAAAAGGTACGGTTGCTATTGATATACTTATTGATTCATCTTTCTCAAAATCATTTGATGCACTCCAAATCCATGATTTTGGAAAAGAAATTCCCCAATCTTTTTCAATATAACCTTTTCCATTATTAAAATCTATCTCTTTTCCATTTACTTTTAAATACCCTCTCACCTTATGATTAAAACTAAGAATTCCGTGATAGCACTCAAGAAAATTTAAAAATCCAAAAGGCCCCATCACTCCTGGGCTAAATATACTTACAGGCCATGGTTTTAAACCTTTAAATATTAATTGCCCTTCAAAGTTTTCAAGATTGATCTTTATTTTCTCAAGTGAAAAATAATTGTCCTTTATCTTAACCCAAAACGGTTTATTCGAAAATTTAAAATCACTAAATTCAAATCTGAAATATTTTGAATAACCTCTATTGTCAATTACCTGGATAAAAGAATGGGAATCACTTCCAATTGATATTCCAGGTATAATAGCAAAGACATATGAGCCATTTGAGCTTGTGTTTTTAAAATACCAACCTTCAAAAAAATTTTTTTTACCTTCTCCATGGTAACTTTCTGGATGATAAATTAAAATATTATCAATCCCCATTTCCCAGTTTTAATTCTTCCCTTTTCTTTCTATACTCAATTATAGGCAAATCTCCTAAAATAAGCTTTTCATTCATTTTTAACTCCGTCTTTTTAGGAATTTGAGTTTCTACAACTCTTCTATCTTGATTCAATACTATTCTATTGAAAATATTACCAATGGAGCTTATAATTTTGTTAATAAACCTTATTTTTGTAAAAGCAACATAAAATCTCAAGTAAATTTTTGTGTGCTCTTCATCAATTGGAACAAAAGCAGCAGTAACTCTCAATTTATCAAGAATATGATTTTGCCAAAAGTTTGGAAATTTAAATTCTAAATAAACTTTACTAATATCATTTATATCAATCTCATCAGGTTTCTTTGCAGGTGTTCCATCATCTACCCGGTTGTGAACGTAAAAGTAAAACATTGTTTCATTTTGCCATTTCACTATTGGGCCATCAACAACTGTTCTATTGCCTTTTCCAATAGTATTGTAATGAACTATAGGAACATGAACAACATCTAGTTGATTTTCAATCGCACGGGTATAATTAACATTCCAAACTTGTGTAAATTCACTATATGAAAATTCTTCAGATATATCATCAAAATATTTTGGAATATGAGTTGGTTCTCCATCACCATACCAAACCCAAATAAAATCAGCTATTTCATAGGTGTAATATTTTTTCACTTTGTACCTTTCAGGAACTTCAACATTTCTTCCAAAGGCTGGAATCACTTTTACTTTACCATCTGTATCATATTCAAATCCATGGAAAGGACACATTATTCTATCATTCTCTAATAATCTCCCATGGGATAAAGAAGCTCCCCTGTGACAACAAATATCTGAAATACAGTTTACTCTACCATCTTTACTTCTCCAAAACACCAATTTTTCGCCAAATCTTGTAACTCCAACTAATTTTCCTTTTTTTAATTCTTTTGAAGACATAACTATATACCATTGATTTTTAATCATCTAATATACCCCCCAAGTATACTTGCTGGCTATCTTTCCAGTTAAAATAGCCATTGGAACTCCAGATGGAGTATAGGCCCATTTTCCCGCTTTGTAAACATGTGGAATAGATGTTAAGGCAGCTTTTTGAAAATTATTCTTTATAGGCGCTTTTTCTTCAAACCCCCAACCTATAATAGAACCATCACTTGTATTAGCATAATTTTGTATTGAAATTGGACTAGATGAAAATTTAAAGAGTATATTGTTTTTTAAAAACGGATATATTGAATCTGAAAGGACATCTATAAAAGCTTCATCCATTTTCTCTTTGAATTCTTCATACCAACCTTCATCATAAACTTTTTTTACTATTTCATAATCAAGAAGCACACTTACAATAACTCCAGTCTTACCTTTTGGGGCAGCAGTTTCATCCTTCAAAACTGGAATTGATATTTCAAATGTATTATACTTTACAAATCTTTTTATCCAATTTAATATATCCTTTTTTGTACCATATGATATTAAATTTTTTATCTCTTTTCTATGAATATCTCCTAAACCTTTTTTGCAAGGTGCATAGAAAAAATGACCATGAGAAATTCTTTTAAATTCTTCAGGTGGAACATCAACTGCTAAATAAAGCGTATAAACAGATTCTGCCGGTTTTCCATTTAAAATTTTTTCTTTTTCTTTCAAAAACTTTCTGCTTGTCAAATTAACCATCTTATATAACTCTTTTAAATCAGCCGCCCAAATTAATATATCGTATGGATATTTTTTCCCGTTTTGATCTAAAACAACCTTTTTTTCTACATCAACCGAAACAACCTTTGTATTGTAAAGTATCTCTCCCTTTTCCTTCAAAAAATATTCTTCTAGTTTTTTTGGAAAAGTCCCAAGACCACCTTTTAAATAAAAATAATCCGTATATATGTAAAAATAACTCAATGCATAAAAAGCTGGAATATTTTTGAAAAAATGCTGGCTTATGATATCTATCAAAGAATTATTTTCGAAAAATTTTTTCAGATATTTTTCTACAGGAATGTTCATATTTTTCATTGCCATAAAAACTTTTAACGCTTTTAAAATCCAAGGGAGATATTTGAAGTATTCACTTTTGTCTGCAAAAAGAGGATTTTTTACACTATAAAGTATTTCAATATAATCCACCATTTTTTTAACAACTTTTATAAAATTAGAAATCTCATTTGTATTTTCTGGATAAAGTGATTTTAACATTATTTCATAGTCTTTTATATTTTCTTTAGACTTAACATCAATAATTTTATCTTCAACACCTACAGAAACATAGTTAGGCAAAACATCTAATGCCAAGTTTAATTTTTCTAGCATTGGAAAAATTATACCTGAGTTTAAAAGTGCTCTAACTCCTCCCTCAAATCTAAATCCATCTTTTACAAAAGAATTAACGAGGCCACCACATTTTTCATTTTTTTCTATAATTGTAATATCTCCTTGTGAAAAACACCCCGCAGTTAAACCCGAGATACCTCCACCCACAATTACAACTTTTTTCATTTTATCACCTTTTACTTATTATTTTTGCAACAATTCTTCCAGTCATTATAGCAGTAGGACCACCGGCAGGACTAATTACCCACTTTCCTACTGTAAAAATATTTTTAAAAGGTGTTTTTACCGATCTTGAAAGATTTATAATCTTATTTTCCACGGGAATTTCATTTTCAAAAGACCAACCTACAATTGATCCTTCAGAAGTAAGTGCATATTTTTCAAAAGTTAAAGGAGTTGCTGAAAATTTAAATATGAGATTATTTCTCAAATCTCCATAAAGTTTTTCTAAAATTTCTAAAACGATATCCTCAACTTTTTCTTTAAACTCTTCATACCAACCTTCCTCAGATATTTTCTTAGTAATCTCATAATCAAAAAGGAAGCTTACATTTATACCCGTTTTACTTTCAGGCGATGCTGTTTTGTCTCTGAGAGATGGTATTGAAATTTCAAAGGTATTATATCTACAATATTTTTCAATCCAATTAATTTTCTCTTCTTTGCTAAGATTATCCCAATTATTTAATATTTCAGACGTATTTCTTAAAATTCCAAGCCCTTTTCTTTCAGGAGTATAAAAAATATGGCCCGAGGCAATTTTTGAAAATTCTAAAGGAGATTTGTCAACGGCCAGATATACATTATATACTGACTCTGCTCCTTTTGAATTTAGAATTTTTTCTTTTAACTTTCTGATTTTATTATCGTTGCCCTCTATGTTTTTATAAAAATACTTCAAATCTCCTGCCCATACCAAATACTTGTATTTGTACACATTACCTTCTTCATCAACAATTAGATTCATATCAGGTATAATCTTTACAATCTTTGTATTGTATTTAATTTCTCCATTAAGCTCTAAAATTTTCTGAGCTATTTTACAACTTAAATTCCCCATTCCTCCTTCAGGATATAAATAATCGTTAAAAAGCGCAAAATAACTTAATGCAAAAAATGCAGGTGTGTTTTTAAAAAAGTGTTGTCCAATTATATCATTTAATGATTGATCTTTTGATAATTTATTTAATAAATCTTCATACGGCATTTGAAGGGCATTTATCTTAAAAATTGTATTTAAAAATTTAAAGATATATATCAAAAATCCAGGAATTTTCAAAAATACATTTTCTTTCTTAAAAAGTGGATTATCAACACCATATAAAATTTTCATGTAAGATATAATCTTTTTTATTTCATTTATTATATTGTCCACGTAAATCGAACTTTGAGGATAAAGTTCTTTTAATATATTTGAATATTCGTTAATGCTCTCTTCATCATTAACAATCACTTGTCTGTCTTCAACTCTCAAAGTTATAGGATTTTTTAAAAATTTTAAATCAATACCTAGCTCCTCTATCATAGGTTTTATAAGCCCAGAATTAACAACTGCTTTTGCTCCACCATCAAATCTAAAACCTTCTCTTTCAAAAGAGTTAAATAAACCTCCACATTTCTCATTTTTCTCTATAAGTAAGACGTCTTTTCCAGCTTTTGCAAGATACACTGCAGAAGTTAAACCTGAAATTCCTCCTCCAACAACAATAACTTCTCGTTCTTGCATGTTACCACCTCGCAAAATTTTACTAATTCCAAAGTTTTTTTCCATAATTCTACAGCAACTTCCATATCCCTTGCGGGAGGAGTTAATTCCTCCTCAACTGTAAGATGATAAAATTTATCAGTAACATTCTCAAGCTCTTCAGAAACTCCAAGATAATATAAAGCCTCAGCTGAAATTTCAGGCGAATCGGAAAGCTTATCTAAAGTTTTCTTAAAAATTTTATATAACTTTCCGTTGTCACGCCCAGTGTTACTCCTCACCATACCTGGATGCATCGCTATTATGGTAGGGCCTTTCAACAACTTTGCATAAATATGCATGGTTAAAATCTGACATATTTTTGCAGAACCATATGCCTTCAAACCAGAATATTTTGTCCTTTTAAACATCAAATCATCAAGGTTCGGACCCCAAACAGCAAATCTATAACCCTCTGAACTTACAAAAATTATTCTTCCTTTTCCTTGCCTATTAAATTTTTCCAAAAGCATGTTATTTATTATAAACGGTGCAATAAAATGGACCACAAAAGTTTCTTCAAAACCATCTTTTGTTATCCTTTTCTTTGTATTGTAAACACCAGCATTGTGTATCAAAATATCAATATCCTTATCCAATTTGTTTAAAAATTCTCCAACTCTGTAAATATCCTCCAAAATGCTCAAATCTGATATATAATAATCAAATTCTACAGGATATTTATTTAAAATTTCTTCTTTTAATCTTTCTGATTTTTCTTTGTTTCTATTAATTGTTAACAAATTTGCCCCCATTGAAGCAAATTTCATAGCAGCATGATAACCTATTCCAGAAGTTGCACCTGTAATTACTACAAATTTACCATCGGCTCTTTTTTCGCATTTTTTAACCTCTTGTTTCATATTCCTAATCATTTGAAAAACATTGGACCACTTGTACTCTTTCCAATACTGCCTTATTTTATTCATCTATCCAAACACCTTCCTCATAAATTTTCGATATAATTTTCCAAGAAATGGTATATTATCAAATATATCTCCCCAAAGATCATAATAATCTCTTTGATCAATTATCTTTCCTGTATCGTTTAACTTTACCCTACTTGCACCGTAGACTACCGATGTTTTTGTTTTTTTAAAAAGTATAGTCATTTCCCATTCTAGAAACATAATATTGCCATTTTGAACAGCATTTACTATTTTCATTTCAAGTTTTTTGGAACGCTTTGTTAACCTCTTTACCATCTCACTAAAATCTTTCAATCCATATATTTCCTGAATTGAATCTCTAAAATGAATATTGTCATCATAATAAGGTAAAAGATGTGACCAATCAGGTTTCCCATCAGTATTGTAAGTTTTTTCCCATAATTGCTTTAGATGTTCTAAATCTCTTATTCTATATTCTTCCAAGTAAATCCCTCCAAATATTTTTTATCTCCTTTCTATGCTTTAAAATAACAACAAAAAAATTAAAAAAATACAAATAATATAAATACAAACTCTTTTCATACATAATATAAGGAATTAAAGATAAAAATCCAAACAAAAAAATCAAAAAGTCAAAATCAGAAGACTTTTTATTTTTAAAAATGGTCTTTAAAATAACTAATACGCTCCCCATTATAATTGGTGCTTTCCAAATAGTTGCAGCAGTCCAAACACCAAAACTAGTAGTTATTGCTTTACCACCTTTAAAGTTTAAAAATGGACTAAATGCATGCCCTAAAACAGAAAAAGATAAAGCAATAATATAAACCCAGTAATTTAAATGATCTTTAAATAAAATAACAGGGAAAAAACCTTTTGAAAAATCTAAAAAAAGTCCAATGAGTCCAAATTTCCATCCTTTCATTTTCCATAAATTTGAAACGCCTGGATTTCCGTCACCTAAAACTCTAATGTCAACACCACAAATTTTCCCCAAAAGATAAGAATACATCATTGAACCTGATAAAAATTGTAAAATGACAATAAAAAATTCAAACATTTATCTTTCTTCCTTTCCAAACAACACTATGTAAAAAAAGCTTTCTATATAGAGAGTTAAAAAAAGTAACAGCAAAAAACAAAAGATGTATAGGAAAAAAGATGTAATCATACCATTTATAATCACCTAAGTTCTTTGAAAGCAAATACAAAAAAACAACAACAGAGAAATACCTGTAGACAAAATATCTATCAAATGTAAAAAGCGCACTAAAAATTCCAAAGGTCCATAAAATCGCTATTATTAAATTAAAAAAACCTCCACTAATTGAACCAGACGCCATATTTTTACTAAATCCTTCATAAAGTTGCCTAAGATTTTGTGGATACATTCTAAATTTTATGTATCTTCCTCCAAGAAAATTTTTCACATTTATATTACTCTTTGAATAAAGTTTTCCAAGCTTTATATCATCTAAAACACTATCTCTTATTGCCTTATGTCCTCCAACAAATTCATAATCTTTTCTACTTGTTAAAATTACTGGTCCAAATGCTCCTTTTGGTTTTCTTGAAAAAGTACCAATAAGATTACTCAAATAAATAATCACAAGATTGAAAACTAAAGTAAAGTGTTCATGGAATTTCTCAAATCTTTGATAAGGCCATACAGAAATAAGTCCTTTGTATTTGATAAACTTTTCAACTAAAGTTTCAATAGCTTCTCTTTCAAGTTCAACATCAGCGTCAACAAATAAAAGCAATTCACCTGATGAATTAATATATCCATTCCATATAGCCCATGATTTTCCATTCCAACCTTGCTTTGGAGAATCTTCAAGTTGTATCAATTTAACCTCTTGGAATTTTTCTGCAACCTTTGCTGTATTATCTTCTGATGCATCATCTACAACTATAATTTCATGTACCTTTAATGTCTGATTTCTAACGCTATTTAAAATCTTTTCAATATTTTTTTCTTCATTTCTAGCAGGAATGATTACAGAGATTTTGTAATTAGAACCAATCTTTTTATTACTTTTAAGCAAAGCATTATTCTTATTTAAAAGAAAATATAAAGAGATAATCAAAAAGGCTATGTAAAAAAGCATATTTTACCTCCAAGTTCAAATTATTCCATCCCATGTTTTTAATAACTTAAATCTTACGTGACAATAAGGAGTTTTTCCTGTCTTTTCGTAATATTGCTGATGATAATCTTCTGCTACCCAAAAATCACTTGCCTTTTTAAGTTGTGTTACAACATCATACTTTTTCGTTAATGCTTTTATCAATTTTTCAGAAATCTTTTTTTGAAGATCATTTGTATAAAAAATAGCACTTTTATACTGCTCCCCAATATCTGGACCTTGACCATTTTCTTGTGTAAAATCATGTATTTCAAAAAAATACTTTATCAAAGTCTCTTCATCTAACTTTTTTGGGTCAAAAATTACTTCTACCGTTTCAAGATGACCTGTTACACCTGTACAAACTTGTTCGTATGTAGGATTTTTTCTTCTTCCACCCATGTAACCTACCCTTGTATCAACAACTCCCTCAAGTTTCCTAAATAAATATTCTACTCCCCAAAAACATCCACCTGCAAAAAATATTCTATCTATTAACGGCTTTTCCCCTTCCGGTACAAAATCAAGTGATACTGAATTAACACAATGTCTTACATTTTTCTCAGTAAAACCTTCTCCATAAAAAACGTGGCCTAAATGTGCTCCACAATATGAACACACTATCTCTTCTCTAATTCCATCTCTATCCACTTGCTTTTTTATCGCACCAGGTATTTCATCGTCAAATGCAGGCCACCCACACCCTGAATTAAATTTTGAAGATGAATTGTAAAGGGGAATTCCACAATTTTTACAAACGTATATTCCCTTTTCAAAGTGATCTTCAAATTTTCCACTAAAAGGTCTTTCCGTACCTTTTTCAAACAAAACAAATTTTTCAAATTCGCTAAGATTTTTATTAATCTTCTTTGCCATTTAAATCTCCTCCAAACTTATTTAAATAATTTTCAAGTTTGTATCCATCTTTAATAATCATAAATGGAAACATTCTTTGAATGATTGCTCCTTGAGGGCAATCATATATGCACTTCAAACAAAGCGCACAATTAAAACCAAAATGTACCTTACCGTTTTTTATTGAAATATTATTTGTCGGGCAATTTTTAATACAAAAACCACATAGATTGCAATTATCATTAACTTTATAGCCTTTTGCAAAAATCTTTGAAAAAAATTTTTCAAATATTGAAAATTTAGATAAAATTAGTCCCTTAAATGTAGGTTTTAAAACTTTTCTTTTTCCTTTTAGTAAATTGTCAACAATATCATCAATTTTATTAGGTAAATTTCGCAAAATTTCTTTTATCTCTTGCTCTTTCATTCCTGAGAAACAATTTAACGGCATCGTTACCATATCTTCATATAAAATATTACAACCTTTTTTTAATAGAAGATGTTTCAATTTTAAATGAGCAGCACTATTTTCAGGAATAAAGCCACCTGCAGAAACTAAGACTATAGCGGTATTAAGCCCTAAACAATCATTAATTTTTTTAACCCAACTATATACAGGCCAAGGAAGATCAAAAGAGTGAACAGGAGAGAGTAAAATTAATAAATTTATATTTTTTAAAGAAATAACCTTTAAATTCTTTAATACAATTTCTTCTAATTCCACAGTTTTATTGTTACTTTTTAATTTTTCTGCCAACTTTTTTGCAACAAATTCAGTATTTCCTGTTCCCGAAAAATAAGCTATTTTAACCATTTAATCTACCCCTAAAATAATTATAACATATTTAACAGCATTTTTATTTTTGAAAAAAAGTTGTATAATATATACTGTAGAGTAGACTCAAGGAGGGGATATTATGACAATCAATGAACTTTTAGGTGTTGCATTAAAAATTGAAGGTGCAGGCTATTCCTATTATGAAAAACTTTCAAATGTATCAAGTGGGGCTCTAAAGGATTTATTCCTTGAACTTGCAAATGAAGAAAGAGAACATGCAAGGATATTTGAAGAAATCCTATCAGGCTTTAAAGATGAAAAAAACTTAAACCTCAATGAAGAAGAAGTTGGCTATTTAAAGGCATTTGCTGAAGATGTAATTTTCCCAAAACTTACAATTGAAAAAATTCCAACAAGTGTAAAAGAAGCGATTAAACTTGCAATTGAGGTTGAAAAAGACTCTATAATATTCTACAACGATATTAAAATGCTTGTTCCTGACAATAGCGCAATTGAAAAAGTTATTGAAGAAGAAAAAAAGCACATGAAAAAACTCACTCTTAGATTAAGAGAAGACGATGAATTTGATATTTACAGTGAGGGCAGCAAAATATAAGACTTATAAATTCTTTTAAAAGTCCAGGTTAAAACCTGGACTTTTCTTCTTGAAAAAACGTACAAGGAGTGATAGAAAATGGCTTTATTTCAAAAACAGCCAATGATGCGAAAAGTTTTATATGCTTTAATTCCAATATATATTTACTCGCTTTTTTTCTATGGCGTTAGACTTATTTGGCTAAGTTTATTTGTTTTTACCTTTGGAATTCTTTCTGAATATATCTTTGAAAAAAAGAAAGGAAAAAAAGTTTCAGAAGCAGTCTTAGTAACCTGTATGCTATATACCCTTTCTCTGCCACCACTTACACCATGGTGGATTGCAACAATAGGTATCATATTTGGTATAGTATTTGCAAAAGAGGCATACGGTGGATTTGGAAGAAACATCTTTAATCCTGCAATCACAGCAAGATTATTTGTCTATATTGCCTTTCCATCATATATGACAAATGGTTGGATGATCCCAAAATTTGGCTCGTTTGGTCTTGATGTAACAACATCCGCAACTCCACTTGCACTTTTAAAAGAATCACAAACATTAAGTTTAAAAGATCTATTTTTAGGGTTTAGAGCAGGATCTATTGGTGAAAGTGCAATATTTTTAATAATTATTGGCGCAATTTATTTAATTTTTACAAAAACTGCTAGTTGGAAAATAATAGTTTCTACAATTTTAAGTGCATTTATTTTAACCGCTGTTTTTGACATATTTATTCCTTCTGCACCACCTACTATTTTTGCACTTCTATCTGGAAGCTTATTGTTTGTATCAGTATTCATTGCAACAGATCCAATCACTGCCCCAAAAAATTCAAAGGCACAAGTTATATATGGAATAATTATTGGAGTTTCAATTGTGATTATCAGAACATTTTCACTCTTTGCAGAAGGAACAAGCTTTGCAGTACTTTTAGGCAATACCTTTGCACCATTTTTGGATCACGTAACAAAGAAGGTGAAAAAATGAAAGAAAATAAGATATACACTATAATATTTACTTTTGTTATTTCGTTTTTGTTCGTCTTGATCCTTTCAATCATAAACTCAATGACTTATGACAAAATACTTGAAAATCAAAACTTTTCAAAAATACGTGCAATATTAAACTCAATGGGAATTGAATACAAAGACGAAAAGGATGCAATTAAAATTTTCAATTCTAAGATTGATCAAATAGAAATAGGAGGATTAAAATTTTATACAACCACTCTAAATGGAGAAAAAATATATTCATATATTTTTTCTGGGAGCGGCCTTTGGGGAACAATAACCGGCGTCATTTCAGTTAACGAAAGTATAGATAGAATTGTTGGAATAGACATAATTTCACAAAATGAAACACCTGGTCTTGGAGGAAGAATTGAAGAAGATTGGTTTAAACAACAATTTAAAGGAGAACTTGTGAAAGATAAAATCAAAATCAAAGTCTCTGGAGCTTCCAGTGATTTTAACAAAGAAAATTCTTCTGTAGATGCTATAACCGGAGCTACACTTACCTCGAGATTTTTTATAAACATCATCAACGATTCACTTGAAAAAATTAGAAACGCTCTAAGGAGTGAGTAGTATGGGAAAATTTAAAGAAGTATTTTTGAAAAATACTTGGTATGAAAATCCTGTTTTTGTACTGGTGCTTGGAATTTGTTCGACTCTTGCAGTTACTAACAATTTAAAAAATACATTTATCATGACAATAGGCGTAATGCTTGTCACAGGTTTTTCAAACCTTACTGTATCTCTTTTAAAAAATCTTATCCCATCTAAGGTGAGAATGATTACACAGGTATTAATAATATCTTTCTATGTTATCATAGTGGATATAATCTTAAAGGCATACCTTCCAGATGTAAGTAAAGCACTCGGACCATATGTCGGGCTTATAATAACAAACTGTATCATCATGGGACGTGCCGAAGCATTTGCTCAATCAAATCCTCCACTTATCTCATTTTGGGATGGTATTACAAGCGGTTTTGGTTATATGATAGTACTGGTGGCAATTGCATTCTTTAGAGAACTTCTTGGTTTTGGAACCATTTTTGGCTATAAAGTTATGCCAGAGAACTTTGTAAACTGGACAATAATGATTATGCCGCCAAGTGCTTTCTTCATGCTCGCACTATTTATATGGATAGTAAAAGGGTTTAAAAAGGAGGGAGCCAAATGAATCCTAATATAAATCCTCTGGTTCTATTTTTTGCTTCAATCTTTACTAGTAATATATTACTTTCCAACTTTCTTGGAATGTGCTCGTTTATATCTATCTCAAAAAGTCTAAAGTCATCTAACGGTCTTGGTATGGCAGTTACGATGGTTATGACAATAACAACTGCTATTAACTGGTTAGTTGAAAAATACATCATAGTACCATTTCAAATAGAATACCTAAGATACATCATATATATTATTGTCATAGCTGCAGTTGTCCAAATACTTGAAATGGTAATAGATCGAACTGCACCAAATTTGTACATTAGTCTTGGTATCTTTTTGCCATTAATAACTGTCAACTGTGCTATTTTAGGTGTTGCACTATTTATGCAGCTTAGAAACTATACATTTTTACAATCAATCTTTTTTGGCCTTGGTTCAGGTCTTGGATGGTGGCTTGCAATAGTTTTACTAGCTGCTATCAGAATTAAAGTTGATAAAGCACCTGTTCCTGCACCTCTTAAAGGCGTTGGAATTACACTCATTACAATAGGAATAATGGCAATGGCCTTTATGGGTTTTGCTGGAATGATAAATGTTCAATAGGGGTGATCGTATGAATATTTGGCTTGCACCATTAATCGTTGGAATTGTTTCATCTGTTTTATCTGCTCTAATCGTTATAGTCGATTCAATAGTAAACAACTATGGAGAAGTAGAAATTGATATAAATAATGGAAAGAAAAAATTAAAAGTAAAGGGTGGTTCACCTTTACTTTTTACACTTGCTTCTGAAAATATCTTTGTTCCATCTGCCTGTGGAGGCAGAGGAAGTTGTGGAGCATGTAAAGTTAAAGTATTAAGTGATGTTGGAGAATACCTTCCAACAGAACTTCCTTATATGTCAGAGGAAGAAATAAAAGAAAACATAAGACTTTCTTGTCAGATAAAGGTTAAAAAAGACATAAAAATACAGCTTCCAGAAGAACTTTTTAATGTTAAAAAGCTTACAGGTAAAGTTGTCTCAATCAAAGATGTGACACATGATATAAAAGAAGTAAGAATAAAACTTCCAGAAGAGATAAACTTTAAAGCAGGACAATACGTTCAAATCGTTGTACCGCCATATGATAAAATAAAGCAACCTACACAAAGAGCATATTCAATTGCATCTACTCCAAGTAAAAAAGATGAAATAGATTTGCTAATTAGATTAGTTCCAGGTGGTATAGCAACAACTTACGTACACAATTATCTAAAAGAAGGAGACAACCTTGAAGTTATAGGTCCATTCGGTGAATTTTACATGAGAGATACGGATGCTGATATGATCTGTGTTGCAGGAGGTTCTGGTATGGCACCTATTAAGTCTATTGTTCTTGATATGTATGAACGAGGTATTACAAATAGAAACGTATGGTACTTTTTTGGCGCAAGAACTGAAAAAGACCTTTTCTATGTTGAACTTTTTAAAGATTTAGAAAAAAAGTGGAGCAACTTCCATTTTATTCCTGCTCTTTCTGAACCAATGGAACCAGAAAAATGGAACGGTGAAGTCGGCCTTATAACTGATGTAATGGTTAAATACTTAGAAAATGTCGTCGACAAAAACACTAAAAAAGAGGGATATCTATGTGGTAGCCCTGGAATGATAAATGCCTGTGAAAAATTACTTAATGAACATGGAATAAAAGATGTGTATTACGATAAATTCGCATAGGAAGGTGAAAATCATGAAAATGTCTCCCGAAATGATTAAAGCTCAAGAAAATATGAAACCTGGAGTAATAACAGCAGAAGGATTTTTGGGCGAAGATGATAGAAATCTGGTTGATATAATTTTACAGGATGAACAAGAAATGGCTGCTTTAAAACTCGACTTTGATAAAGTAGCACAAAAATTGAAAAAACTACTTGAAGTTGGAGAAAAAGGACTGGGAGAACCAATAACTTACGAAAACTTCGAAATTTTTGTATATGAAGCAAGAGGATTCCTTGCATGCCCCTTTGAAGACGGTATCTTTAGAAAAAAAGTAGCAGTCGTTAAAAATCTCAAAAATAATGAAACTATAATGTATAGTGATTTATCAATACACCTTCTTGAAAAGCATCACTTTTTACAGGGAAAAGGATCAAAATTTAGACTAGATCCTGAAAAAATAAAAAAAGTTTTATTCGATTAAGCAAAATACAAATATTGACTTTTTCATATTATATGATATATTTTCTATTGTATGAAAAAAGCTAACCCCTCTTAAATAAAAGGATTATTGACAAAAAAAGAGAAATATGGTATAATATATAATGGTTTTGATAAGTTCCGGCGTAGCTCAATAGGCAGAGCGGGTGGCTGTTAACCACTAGGTTGGGGGTTCGAGTCCCTCCGCCGGAGCCAATAAATAAAATTTATAGAACAAAAAGGACGGAATAGTAGTTATTCCATCCTTTTTGTTTTGCTAGTTCTTTAATTTTCTACTTATGCCCCGGCCAATGTAAAAATCATTTGTCAATTAATCAAATCATTTTAGAATGAGCAGAAAATGTGTTAACATTGTTAACTATTGCCCTAGTGCTATTTATGTAATTTGTGTCTTTAGTGTCTTTTCATACATTTTCTTTACCTTTATCCTCTGCTTCAGCCTTTCTATATACAATTCTATTTCAAATCTTTTGCTATATATTAACCTATCTATTTCTCTCTCCAAATATTTTTACCTTTCATTTTTTAAACAAACTCCCATTGCTGGTATCCTCTATCTGCTAAGAGTGATTAATATTCTTCAGGATATGCATCTCCTGGTTGCTATGTTAAGACAAAATAATTTTAGCAGGTATAGCCTTTTTTATTCTAAATTAACTTACTCTTTACTTTGGCTAGGTAGCTAAACTATAAAACAAAAATACTCCAAATTCATTTTAATTCTTTACCAACACTTCTATCAAATTAGAAATTTGTTCAACTGTTGGCATAGTAATTGTATGTTTCCATATAACTCCTTCTGTTACTACTCCAGCACTTGTCCTATAAACAAGCACATTGTCTGGAGATATTACCATCAAAGTTTCAGGATATAACAATCTCAATCTAATTGTTATCTCATCAAGTTTCTCACGTGATATTGGAACAATTGTAATATCTTTATACTTTTTTGCCAAAGATTCTAAATCCAATGAACACTCTTCACATGATGTGCAATTACAAGAGGATGGAGCTACAAGTAGTACGTAGGATCTTACTCCCATTTTCAAAAATTCTGAAAACGCATCAAGCCACATATTTATCTTCGACACTTTTGAAGCGGTTAAGAAATTAAAGTAAATTACTTTCCACTCTCCCACTTTTTCTCCTAGATTTATAGTTTTTCCACTTACCTCTTCGAAAGAGATATCTGGAA
This sequence comes from Thermosipho africanus Ob7, assembly GCF_003351105.1. NCBI lineage: Bacteria > Thermotogati > Thermotogota > Thermotogae > Thermotogales > Fervidobacteriaceae > Thermosipho > Thermosipho africanus. Next base: position 14,676 of record NZ_NKRG01000009.1, on the reverse strand, counting down.
ATGTTTCACCTATAAATGGAACAAGCACAGAGGTTGAAGACTTTTCAAGGACTATAGCTTCTCCGTTTTTAGTAACACTCTCTATCGTAAAATATTCTTCTCCTATCTTTAAGTACTTTCTGAAAAACTCCGGGCCATCAAATTTACCATTTTCATTTAAATCTACCATAAGTAATATTGCATCTTTTGTGTACCATCCATCTGAATCTGTCTCAGCAATCGCTGCTTTATAGCTTTTCTCTCCCACGTAAAGTATGCCTTCTCTTCTGGTAATACCACAATAGTATAATTTGTCTTCTATACGCCACAAGGCAATATAATAACCACTTCCATCGCTGAATATAAGTTTTACAATATATGTATTAACGTTCATTCCTGACAATGTTTGAGCATAGATTTCATCATCTGAAAAATTTTTATTTCTATTCCCATCTACCAATATTATTTCTTCTCCATCTTTTAATCCGGTTATAACATCAAAAGTTTCGCCTTTTAATGTTATCTGACCAAATCTTGCATCGTAAAGATCAAATGGTACATAAACAGAGGTTAATGGAGTATCATGAAGCTGAACCACACGTGTAAAAGTGTAAAACATGCCAGCTTTTGTTTCTGTGAACTGACCACTAATTGTAGATTGTTGTGCAAAACATGAGATGGTCAGAAATACAATTAATAACATTATAAATCCAACACGTGTGTTAAAAAAATTAACAAGCATTTTTTCACCTCCAAAAATTTTACCTACCCCTACAACTGCACGAAGCTAGACAAATAGCAGCCTCTCCTGCAGGAGTGCAATAACATGTGGCTCTTACTGTACCAATTTTTGATACAACAGCTTTTCCACGGCATAATGTTACACCAAAGTAGGGGCTTTTACATGTAAAATCAACTTCCAATGTTACACTAAGTGGTGTTCCATTTGAACTGTAGTGCTCTGCCTCACCAAACGCCTGCCATCTTAAATCACCAACATAAAACCATGAACAGTAGTTAACACTACATCCTGGATCTTCAATCAAAGAAACTATCTCTCCTGCAAACGAAAGGAAAACAAAAGTAACCAGCAAAAAAGTAATTAACAATCTTATAGTAAATCTTATACTAACCCTCCTTTCAGAAAATTTAGAATTAATTAAAATTCTTTATCTTACTAAATTCTTATCTCTTTTACCAATTTACACTATTAATCCTATGATCTTCCCTATTTTTTATTTGTTTAGCTTACATTCAATAAAACACGTGGTACATTTTTTTATCTCAACCATTTTAGTATTATTAAAAAGTGTAAAACATATAAACATTATCTTTTTAATATAGACTAAAAACATTCCTGTTTATTTTACTAACATGTTAATATTTAATAATTTTTATACTATTTTTATTAATTTTGTTTATTAAAAACAATATTATATTTTTCCAAATACTAAATTATTTTTAATTTCATACAAATATCATTTTCCGATATAAAGACTCCTAATATACCATATTTACGATATTATTCTTTAAAGCTATTTTTAATTTTAATAAAAAAATATAAAGAAAACAAACCCAATTATTTGCTATTTTCTTTATTTAAAAATAAATATTTAACATATTATTAATATTTTATAATTTTTCAATTGCAATTGAGAATCAATAAAATTTTGAATAAATCTTTATATAAAAAATAATCCCATCCTTGGCTATTCAAGAATGGGATTTTATTAATTATATTGCTTTGAAAAAATTTATACAAAAATAAGCGGGACATACAATTCTTCATATGTAAGTGAACCATGCATTCCCAAAAGCTTTTGCTCTCCTCCAGTATATGTATATGTAAAAGAATAGTTATCTTTAGCTAAAAGAACATAATCTCCAATCCTATGTTCCATTTCAAGATTCTTATGCCCAAATCCAAAATATCCTTCGCTCAAAAGTTGCTTTGAAGGATATATTTCAAATCTTTTGCTGTATATATCGTTTAAATAATCAATTAATTCTTTGGCTTTTTTCTCTTTAGTATAAAAATACATCATACGCATTTCTCCAGTTGGCGGAAATTTTAGATATTTTAATAACTCTTCTCCTAGAAATACGTTCTTTTCCCTAGGAGTTGTAATCATTCCATGATCTGCCACAACAAAAATCTGCGTCTTTTTGTCATATTTTAATTTTTTTATTTCTTCAAGCAAAAACTTTGCTTCTCTTTCGTAAGATCTGCTATCAGGTCCTTTTTTGTGACCAATACCATCTAACACTCCATAATAAACGTAAAGAAGGCCTTTAAAATCACTTTCAAGCAGCTTTTGTAAATTTGCAAACATATCAATAGTTGAATAGTAAGAAAATATGTTTGCATCCTTTTGAATTAAAAATGACAAGCCCGAATTTACAATATCATGTGAAGTTAGTATTCCTCCAAAATAACCTTCCTTTTTTAAACTTTGAAACACATTCGGCAACCTTTTTATCTTTTTCTTTACGATAGTTTCAAAACTACTATTTGGCAATCCTGGATAACTAAAATCTATCATATTCATGATACTTCCAATTTCACGAATAAACTGAATATATCCTAAAAGTCCATGTTCTTGAGGAGACATCGCAGTAAGTAAACTGGTAACTGCAGCCACAGTCGTTGTTGGAAAAACACTACTTAACTTTATGCTCTTCTCAAATTCAACATTTAATTCCTTGAACTTTTTGTATCCTAAACTATCCAAGATAATTACTACTATTTTTTCCTTTCCAACTATTTGTGGAAGAATAATATCCTCCATTTCATCGAATCTATATTTTGTTTCAACTTTAAAATGCTTCAAAAGTACATTAATAAATGAAACTATGCTTTTTTCATATACTGGCTTATCCACATAATCCCTCCCTAGAAAAAAGTCCTCGGATATTATATTGTACAACATCCGAGGACTTTTTTAAACATTCTATTTTATATATAAGTATTAACCTTTAACAGAACCTTTGGTTAAGCCACCAACAAGATATTTTTGCATTGAAAGGAACAATATAACCATTGGAAGCATTCCAACAAGTGCAGCTGCTGAAAATAGACCCCACTCAGTTTCAAATGGCCCGCTGGAGAATGTCCAAAGTCCAACCGCATATGTATACTTTTCAACATCTTGGAGAATAATCTTTGCAAGAACAAATTCGTTAAATGTGCCCATGAACGTTAGAATAACTACAACTGAAAGAATAGGAGATGCAAGTGGTATTACTATTCTCCAGAATGTTTGCCACCTTGTTGCACCATCAATCATTGCAGCCTCTTCAAGAGAACTTGGAATTGTATCATAGAACCCTTTAATAAGATACATATTAAATGCAATATTTCCAAGATACACAAATATAAGTCCACCTAATGTATTGAGCCCTATTGATGGAATATATCTTCCAATAAAGCTTAAAAATCCGTACAAAGCAATCATGTACATAATAGCTGGGAACATCTGAATTAAAAGAAGTGACATTATTCCATATTTTCTTCCCCTAAATCTCATCCTGCTAAACGGATATGCTGCAAGTGCATTTACAATCGTAGTAATTATTGCAACAATGCCCGCAACTATAACACTATTAAAGATCCATCTCCAAAGATAATACTTTTGCTTCTGTTTCCAAATTTGGTCAAACCTGAACAGTTTCTTATCAACATTTTTAAATGATTTATCAAGATCATTTACAGGAAATTGGTCAACAAGATCAGCTGCCGCTTTAGAAGCGATACTCATACTTGATGCAATATTTGCAGGATATTCTGATTGAACTTTTGTAAACAACTGAAGAAGTGCCGCTATTCTAACCTTAACCCCATTCTTTGATGAGTAGATTGCAGCTTTTCCCGCACTTTCTATAGAGCTAACATATTTATCAAACTCATCGATAAATACCTTTACATCTTTTGCAAATTTCTCATACTTTTTCATAAAGTCATTCAAAGTCGCTATCCAATCAAGTTTTCTAATATTAGATCTTACATCTTTCTTTAAGCTATCATCACTTACATAACCTAAAAAGTCATTTACGTTTCTTGAAAGAATTTTTACTGCAAGGTACAATTTATTAATATCTTTTGGTAAGGTATATTTTTCAACTTTATTTATAAAGCTTTCAATGTCATCTTTTAATAATAAAGACATGATATATGCTTTAGCTGGTAGATATTTTCCTTCTTCCTCTAAATATTTTCTAATTAGTTCTTCTAAATCTTGATTTTTACTGTCAATTTTGTTGGCAAAAAGTATATACTCATTTGAAAGTTTTAAATATTCTCTTTCAATTTCAGCAAAGTTTTTTAACAAATTATATGATTCTCTAACCTGTTTAAGCGCTTTTAAATTAAACTGGTTAATTAATGAAATAAAATCAGCATAATTTGCAGAATTTTTCAATGTAAAATTATCCCATAACGTCTTTACCTTTGTCATATTCTCATACATTTTGTCTATAACTGCTTTTCTTTCCTTGCTTAAATTTATTCCAAGCATATTTTCTACTATGCTATAAACTTCTTCAAAATTTTCAACAGCATCTTTTTCTGAAACAACTGCCTTTATCTGATTTGATAAATTATTTAGTAAATCATATGCAACCTGCAGGGTTTTATTAAAACTTTCAAACTGTGGAATAATGGAGTTATCAATTATTAAAGAAAGTCTTGCATATTCCTCTTGATAAAAATCAAGCTCTTTCTTTATTTGATTTAATTTTGCTTGATCTTCTTGCAATTGTCTTTTTAGACTTTCAATATTATCAAGTTTTGTTTTTAGCTCTTCTACATACACATCTTCATAATCTTTATAGTCAAACCCTAAACTTAATTCCTGAACATCTTTCTCATTTATCCTTCCTTCTTCCAACAAAGATATTATTGCAACGCCAATTAATTGGTTATTATCAGATTTTTCAATATTTATCTTTTCATTTAGTTTATTTACTTGCTCAACAACTGTTTGAATTAAATTATCTGAATTTTCAGACAAATAGCTTTTTATTGTTTCATACTCATTGTCTACTACACTTATTAATTCTTTCGACTCTTTTGAATACACCTTTAAAGCTTCCATATCTTTATCAAACTTTTCTACCAAAAATTCAACTGGCTTTTCATCATAAGGTCTTGAATTAGTTGTAATTGACTCTATATCACTTAAAAGCCTTAAAACATTGTCTTCGGGAAATAGCAAATCTTTATAGTTTTGAAGACTCATCCTCGATGAAAACAATTTTGATGAAAAAGCTGCATTATCTCGCCTTAGTGATGTAGATACAACCCATACTACAGGAAACAATATTGCAACTATTAAAATTATTAAAATTGCATGTGTTAGCCAATTTCTTTTTCTTACAACCATTATCTATTCACCTCTTCGAAGGAGCCTGATATTCTAAAGTTAACAAAACTTATACCCGCAACTATGAAGAAAATCAGTATTGATATTGCACTTGCAAAACCAAAGTCCTGCCCACGTCCTGCTTCAAACGCAAGCTTATAAGTATACGAAATCAATATATCAGTTGCGCCTGCTGGTGTTGTTGTATTTGGAATAGCAGGGCCACCTGCTGTTAAAAGATAAATATTTACAAAGTTATTGAAATTAAATGCAAAGCTTCCTACAAGAAGTGGTGCAATTGTTGTCATTAACAATGGAAATGTTATTTTCCAGAATCTTTTTGGTTTTGATGCACCATCTATAGATGCAGCTTCATAAAGTTCATCAGGGATACTCTGGAGTGCTCCTAAACTAACCGTCATCATGTATGGAAATCCAAGCCAGGTATTAACTATTAAAACAGCAACTTTTGCCCAGAATGGATTTGTCATCCACTTAACTGGATCTCCGTTAAACAAGTTGGTAACAATAAATCTATTAAATACCCCATATGTTTCATTGAAAAATCCATTTTTCCATATAAGAACAGAAATAAATGCTGGAATTGCCCAAGGAATAATTAACAAGGTTCTATATATAGTTCTTCCACGCAGTGTGTTATTGTTCAAAACAAGTGCAAATGAGAGACCAATTACAAAAGTAAATAACACACTAAGTGCCGCATATGTAAAATTCCACAAGAATATCTTTGTAAATGGTCCAGAAACAGTAGGATCTGTAAATATCTTTGTAAAATTCTTTGAACCTACATATGAAATATATCCAAGAACTGGAACCTTTTCACCTTTTTCATCAAAGTCATAAAACATTCCTTCTTCTTCCAATAATGGCTTATTGGTTCTATCATTTACAAGGGTAGTTTTTACAACAGTCTTTCCATTTTCAACAACTTCGGAAAGTGCCATTCTATAAAGATGCTTTATTTGAACAAGTTTTAAACTTCCATCACTGCTGAACCTAAGTGATAATCTATTTCTTTGATTATCAACTATTTCTACCTTACTTAAAATAGGAAATGCTATTTTTGATTTAAAGAAAACTTCATTAATAGCGGTCTCCTTATCACTTGGCGAATAAAAATAATTATATGTTTTACCATCTTCAACTATTGCAATTAATTTACCATTTTCCATAATAGTTTGAACTTTTTCCATATCTATTAATTCAGCTTCTCCAAGAATCATTTTTCCTGCTTGCATTCTAACAGGTTTTATATTTCCAACAATGTATTTTTCTCCATTTTCATTCACAACTATCATTTTAAAATCTTCAGTTGGATCTATACCATTGTATCTTACAAAAATCTGATAATCGTAGCTTTTTGCGTTATCAGGTACGTATGTATAAACTGGATCTGTAAGTAATCTATCCAAAACTTCCTGTCGAGTCATAATATGCCCTGTTCCATAATTAGTAAATGCAGTCTTTATGGTAAATGCTATTGGATATAAAACTAGAATAAACAATAAAATTACTGCAGGTATCATGTATCTATAAGGATATGCCCTACTATTTAACACAAAATAATCTATTAAAACTATCAAAACAAAAAATGTTATAGAAAGCTCATAAAAACCTCTTGAAAATAAAAATAATGCTCCCCAAATTGAAAAAGCATTAAACAATGCCAACAACAAATAGCCTATTAACTTCCAGAACTTTGCCATTACATCTCCTCCCGATAAAAACGGGGGGAATACACTCCCCCCGAATTTTATTCAGTTTTCAAATTATTTAATTCCTGCCAATATAGTATCTACTGCTTCTTTCAATGCTTGTTCAACTGGAACACCTTGGTCAAGAACCTTTGAAAGTGCATCTCCCATTGCTCCCCATACGCCAGCCATTTCTGGAACATTTGGCATTGGAAGACCATAGTTTCCAAGGAATTCTGCAAATGCTCTTGTTACATCATCAACCATTGGAAGAATATCTTTTCTTGATGGAACTCTTGGGTCTGCAAGGTAAATTCTGTACATTACATCTTTAGTTGCAATGAATTTTGTCAAAAATTCAATAGCATAAAGTTTATTTGGTGATTTTGCATTAACCATGAAACCTTGTGCACCAAAGAATGGTTTTGGTTTAACACCATTTTCTAGATCAGGAATTGGTGCAACACCAAAGTCTATACCTGCTTCTTTCCATCCAGGAACGGCCCATGGTCCATTAATAATCATTGCTGCTTGTCCGTCTTTGAACAAGTTGTCCATCACATTGTAGTTGTCACCTGATTCAAGAAGTCCTTCATCAACAAGTCTCTTTAAAAGTTTCATACCTTTTATTGCTCCTTCATTTGCAAGACCTACATCTTTTACATTTATTTTCCCATCTTTTTCACCAAATACGTATCCACCGAATCCGAAAATTGCATAACTGCTGAAATAGAAGTTTTTAAAGTCGTACACAAGACCTCTTACTTCACCTTCATATTCTTCTTGAATTTGTTTTGCAAGTTCTATAAGCTCATCGAAAGTCTTTGGTGGTTCTTCAACATAATCCTTGTTGTAAATCAAAGCTGGTCCATCAAATGCATATGGAATACCATACAACTTTCCATTGTAGGTAAATGCTTGAAGAGGTGTTGGTAAATATTGATCTTTTTCAGGAAGAACAGGGATTGGTTCAAGAAGACCATTTGCTGCAAGTTCTCCAACCCAGTCATGTGCACCAACAATAATATCTGCACCTTCACCTGCTGGTGCTGCTGTTAAAAATTTAGATTTTATATCGTTAAAATTAACCTGCACAACTTCTACGTCAATACCATAAATTGATTTGAATTCATCAGCAAGTTTTGTCAAAATTGGAGCTTGTGCTTCTGAAGTCCAAATAGTAATTTTCACAGCAAAAACGCTAAAAACCATGACTACCATTAATAAAGCTACTAAAAGCTTTTTCATACACTTTCCCCTCCTTTATTTAAAGTATTACAATAATAATTTTACTATAAAACCCTTCCTAAATTTCTTCAAATTGGAACAGTTTCCAACATTATATTATATCATAAGTTATACCTTTTTCAGTATTTTTAAATGTAATTGTATTTCCTTCATTTAATTTTTCATCAATAATGAGATTTGAAATAGTGAATTCAATTGTATTTTCAAATAACCTTCTAAGAGGTCTTGCTCCCATTGAAGGAATATACCCAACTTCTGCTAAATAGTCTTTTACAGATTCTTCAAGAATTACCTTTATACTCTTTTCTTTTAACCTTTCATTTAATTCCTCCAAATATATATCCACAATTTTTTTGACATCTTCTTTTTTCAAAGGTTTAAAAATTACTATAGCATCAAGTCTGTTTAAAAACTCTGGTTTAAGTTTGTTTTTAACTATTTTTTCTACAGTTGTAGAAATTTCATCCTCTCTATTTTGCTCTATTGCTCTAACAATCTCCTCACTTGCAAGGTTACTTGTCATAATTATTATTGTATTTCTAAAATCTACTGTATTACCTTTTCCATCAGTAAGTCTTCCATCATCAAACACCTGTAAAAGAACATTAAAAACTTCTGGATTTGCCTTCTCAATTTCATCAAATAATATCACACTGTACGGTCTTCTTCTCACCGCTTCTGTTAATTGCCCACCTTGTTCATGTCCAACATATCCTGGAGGTGCACCTATAAGTCTTGCAACTGAATGCTTTTCCATATATTCACTCATGTCGATTCTAATTAAACTCTGACTTGAACCAAATAATATTTCTGAAAGTCTCTTCGCAAGTTCAGTTTTACCTACTCCAGTTGGACCCAAAAACAAAAATACGCCTGCAGGTCTTTTTAAGTTTCTTATCCCAGTTCTCGACATTCTTATTGCACTTGAAACAACTTTTACTGCTTCCTCTTGATCTACAAATTTTTCGTGTATTATTTTCTCTAGATTCTTTAACTTCTCTTTTTCACCTTCAAGCATCTTTCCAACTGGTATTTTTGTCCACATTTCTACAGTTTTTGCAATATCTTCTTCAGTTACCTCTTTTTTACCCAAAATTTTTATTCTCGATGCTGATTCATCAAGCAAATCTACTGCTTTATCAGGCAGGAATCTCTCCGTAATATATCTTGCGGCAAGTTTGGCAGCATATTCTATAGCTTTATCAGTTATCCTAACATTGTGAAATTCTTCAAATGATTTTTTTAATCCCCTTAAAATCTCTATAGTCTCCTCTATACTTGGTTCAGTTACGTATATAGGTTGAAATCTTCTTTCAAGTGCTTTATCCTTTTCTATATATCTTCTATATTCTTCAACAGTTGTTGCACCTATACATCTGAGTTCTCCTCTTGCAAGCTCAGGTTTTAAAATATTTGCTGCATCAACTGAACCTTCACTTGCACCGGCACCTACAACCGTATGGATTTCGTCAATAAACAAAATTACATCAGGTGATTTTTTTACAACATCAATTATTTTTTTTAGCCTTTCTTCAAATTCCCCTCTAAACTTTGTCCCAGCTATTACTCTTGCAAGATCAAGCTTTAAAATCTTTTTATTTTTCAAAAAGTCTGGGACCTTTTCTTCTACAATTTTTTGCGCAAGTCCTTCAACAATTGCAGTTTTACCAACCCCAGGATCACCTATTATAACTGGATTGTTCTTTAATTTTCTTCCCAATATTTCCATTACTCTGAAAATTTCATTATCCCTACCAATAACTGGAAGTAATTTATTTTTTCTTGCAAGTTCAGTTAAGTCTTCTGTAAACTTTGTTAAAACATCTACATTTTCATCCTCTGATGTTACTCCAGATGTTCTCAATTCTTTTATTGCTTGATAAACTTTATCCTGTGTTACTCCATACCTTGATAAAATTCTAAAAGTCATACTTTCTGGAATCAATGTCATAGCAAGTAATAAATGATCCGATCCAATCTTTTCATCTCCCATTCTCTTTGCTTCTTTTTTTGCTTCTTCAAGAACATGACGTGCCTCTGGGGTTATATATATCTGACCTGTTGGTGCATTTGTTTTAACACCATACCTTGAAATAAATGACTCTAATTCTCTTTTTAGCTCTGTAATATCAACTTTTAAGTGTTTTAAAATATCCTTTGCTGCATTTTCATCGTCTTCCAAAATAGAAAGTAAAATATGCTCAGATGACATCTGATTTTGTTTGTACCTTGTCAAAATATCAGAAACAGCCATAAGGATTCTTTGCCCATTTTCCGTATATTCATTCATATCAAACATTAACTCTGCACCTCCTTCAATAACTTACCTCTTGCTATTACTTTTTCAATGTTTAAATTTCTATCCAAAACAACGATATCTCCATCAGTTTCCTTTTCTATTCTACCTTTAGACTTTAATTTTAAAACTTTTGCAGGGTTAATCGTTATAGTTTTTAAAACCTCTTCAAAATTTAAATCTCTTTCAACAGCTTTTTTTACACTTTCAAACAATACGGTTGTGCTTGCAACATCAAGCTTTATTAACCTGCCATTTTCATCAAACTTTGGTAAACTTCCATGCCCATCAGAAGTCATAGTTAAATTATCAATTACTCCTTCATTAATTGCAATCTCTAAATAATCCACTACACTTTCAGAAGCTGTCAGATCTATAAATCCACCTTTCTTTGCAAATTCTATTGCCCTATGAAACAGCTCTTTGCTCCTTCCTACATGAGTTGGATACATATGATAAATAGGTATTTCTGTATTTTCTGCTATTTCAAACAAATAATCTATACCGTTTTTTCCATTTCCAACATGGAAATTTACAACACCTGCCTTATTAGATATTAAGCCTCCAACTCTAGCTTGAGCAACTATTCTTTTAATCTCTTCAAGTGTAGGTTGAGAAGATCTATGATCCGATATTGCTATCTCTCCCACTCCTATTACCTTATCTATTAGTACTAAATCTTTCTTAATATCTCCAGTAATTGTCTTTACTGGCACACTATATGAACCAGTATAAATAAAACTAGTTATTCCAAGTTCCTCAAGTTGTTTTGATTTTGCATATAAATCTTCCATGCTTCTTGTAACATCATCTGTACCAAGACATCCAATAACCGTTGTTATACCAGAATCAACAAGTTCTTCTATAGTAATTTCAGGTGTTCTTGTTTGAAAACCACCCTCCCCACCACCGCCTATAATATGAACATGAGCATCTATAAAACCTGGAACTGCAATCTTTCCATTTAAATCCAAAACTTTACTAAATGGTACTACTAAATTCTCCTCAATTAATTCTATCTTTCCATTTGCTATTAAAATATCTTTTTTCCCAATATAATATGGTGTAAAGACCTTTAAATTCTTTAAAAGTGTTAACATAAAACGCCTCCTTACTTAATTTGATATATAATAGTTTTGAGGTGATAATTTTGCATATAACTATTTCGATATTTATATTACTCTTTTACATTTTGCTTTCAAAAATATTTGTAAAAGTAGTAAGAATATCAGATCCATTTAAATTGCATTCATTATTTGCTATCCTAACTATATTATACTCCATACTTTCAGCAAGAGTATTAAATTTAAAACTGGTTGATATGGGAATTAGTTTTGGAGATACAAAAAAAGGATTGTTAATTCTTACATTTATAGGAATTCCTTTATTCATTATTGCATATATAACATCAAAAAATGCAAAAATTTACAATTTTAGATATCTTTACTTTAAAAGCAAATGGCAGATAATTTATTTCTGGATTTTAGTAGGTCCTACTGAAGAATTTTTATTTAGAGGATTAATTCAAAGTTATTTAAAATTAAAATACTCATCTATAACAGCAATATTACTATCAAGTCTATTATTTGCCTTATTTCATTTATTAAATGTTTTAACCAAAAATGAATCTTGGAAATTATTCTTCAATTTATTACCTACAAGATTTATTATATCTATCATTTTAGGTTTTTCTCTTGTTTATTCTAAAAGTCTCATCTATCCTATAATAATTCATAATATAATTGATGGAATTAGCTTTTCAAATATAAAGAAAAATTACTAAATAAAGATATTGACATATAATAAATATTGTTATAAAATTAACATTGAAGAATAATTAAAGGATGGAGAAATAATGATTATTGCAATACCAGTTATTGAAAATAACAGAGAAAATTCACAAATTTCGGAACACTTTGGTCATTCACCATTTTTTGCATTCTATGACACAGAAAAAGAGAAATTAAGAATTGAAAACAATTCGCTTGAAGAACACGGTCCAGGAGATGTTCCTAATTTCCTATACTCAAAAGGGGTTAACGTCATAATTGTTAGAGGAATTGGTCAAAGAGCTATTTCATTTTTTGAACAATTAGGAATTAAAGTTATAAGAGGAGCAAGTGGTAGTGTAAAAGATATAATTAATGCATTCCTTGAAAACAAGATAGAAGACAAAGAATATCAAGTCAAAGAAAAATTTCATAATCATTAAAAATAAAAACATGACCTGCAACTATCGTAGGTCATGTTTTTTAATACAAATTCTAATGTAAAAGACCTTTTATTATTAATTCCGTTGCTTCATCTTCAGTTAGACCTTTGGCCATCAACATTTCAAGTTGTTTTTGATTTACCCTTCCAATTGAGGCTTCATGAGTTAACTCAGATAAATCGTTATCAATTTTTAAAACTGGGATTGTTGAAACATCTACATTTGAACCTTTTGTGATTTCTTCACACGAAATATGTCCTTTTGAATATGGTGCACTTCCATATGCTTCATTTAATACTTTTGCTTTAGAACTATCTAACGCTACTACAACAGTTTTAGCAATTCCTCTCGAATGTTCTCCTTCTAACCTTAAAATTTCATTTATATTTACCTCATCAGTTTTGCTTGCTTTAATCTTTGAAAATAACTCTCCAACGGCTTGTTTTTCAAGTGTTAAATCCATGACTATATCTAATTTTCCTACCCTTGTTTTGGTAAGAGAGAAAACATTTTTATAAACTCCACCTTCTTTTACAACCGCATTTGTTTTGGTTATAAGTTTTATAGTTCCTTTATCACTATGATAATGTTCATCTTCATATTCCATATAAGCGCCTTCTTCAACTATAACATTTGAAATAGCGTTGTGTTCAAATTCTTCTGCCTGGGGAAAAACACAATGGGCAAGAAATTTTACTCTAGCTCCCTTTCTTACTTTAATGTTAAAAATAACCTTTTGAAATCCTTTTTTTTCAACATAACCCGTACAAACATGTATAGGACGTGGAATATGTGCATTTTCTAAAATTTCCATATCAACCTGTACACCATTTTCTATTTGAGTAGGAACAAGTTTTATACCTTCAACATTATTTAATCCTAAAACTTTATCACCACTAATTATTATTGAAGCTATTTTTTTATCCAAAAATTTTGAAGCATCAGTTCCAAGTTTTTCAACAGCTTTAACAATAGCTTCATATTCTCTTTTAACGTCCATCGATTTTCAACTCCTTACTAACAGGCGAATTTGGATGATCACAAGTATCGCAAATATTTTTAAAAATCTGGATAACTTGCTTTGTTTCACCGTTAGCTAAAATCTTTCCAGCACATAACAAATAAGCTTCTTCAGTATTGTAAGCCATTTCTTCTCTGTGAGTAATTACAATTGGTGTTCCACCATAATCTGCAATAAAATCTATAACTTGATTTATCATATCAAGACTCATAAGGTCGATACCAGAATCGGGTTCATCCAAAATAACAAATTTTGGTTTTAACAAAATAATTGAAGCAAGTTCAACTCTTTTTCTTTCTCCACCACTAAGACTTTTATCAACAAAACGATTCAAATAAATCTTTGGAGAAAGCCCTACCTTTTCCAAAGCTTCTTCAACCTCATCTTTTGTAACATCCAACTTTCCACCAAGAGTTAAATAAGTGTAAATGGTAAGTCCATCATATCTTGCGGGCTCTTGCCACATCAAAGTTATTCCAGCTTTAGCACGTTCAAAAACATTAAAATTGGTAATATCATTACCATTCAAAAAAATTTGACCTGAAGTAGGTTTATAACCATCAAGTCCCATCATAACATATCCTATCGTGCTTTTACCAGCACCATTTGTTCCTAAGATTGCATATTTGCGTCCTGAAATAAATTTCATAGAAATATTATTTAAAATCTTCTTACCAGAAACTTCATGTGAAACATTTCTCAATTCAAGCATGACATTCAACACTCCCAATTTAGAATCTCTAATCAATTTTATCACACTTATAAAATAAGAAAAGTAACAAAAAATTACAAAAATTAAACAAACAAACAAAAAACCTCTCCGGATAAGGAGAGGTTAATTAATT
>NZ_NKRG01000008.1 GCF_003351105.1 Thermosipho africanus Ob7 | reverse complement strand
ATTTTAATTAACTCACAGGCTGTTTTCCGTAACACATATTTAAAATTAGTCTTTTTATTAACACAAAATCATTATATCACATATTTTAAAAAATTGCCTTGACAAACAAAAATTATTTGTTAAAATCTCATCAAAAGGGGGAAGAAAATTGCAAAAAATTATCTTTAAAAATCAAACTTCAATGCTTAATAAATCCTTCTTAAATGTAAATATGATGATAATGTGCGGCATGTGGAAAAACTGGCCGCCATTATCTTTTGCTGTATAGGTTTTAATTAGTAGGAATTAACTAATAGCAAAAAGGCGGTCAGTAAAAACTGGCCGCCTTTTTTTATTTTAAATAAGGGGGTGTTATTTTTGAAAGTTATTAAACTTGGCGGTTCAATTTTTAAAGAAAAAGACTCTTTTTTTAAAGTACCACCATTACTCGAACAAGACAACCTAGTAATAGTTGTCTCAGCACCATATGGAGTCACAGATTTACTTTTAAACAATCAAATTAACAAAAAGCTTCTTGAAAATATCTATCAAAAACTTGCTGGTCAAATGGGGTTTGGATCAGAAAAATTAAAAGAAAGAGTGTATGAAATTTTAAATGAAAGAGACTATGAAAAAATAATCTCCCACGGCGAAAGATGTAATTCTCTCGCACTTAAATTATTTTTAGAAAAGGAAGGTTTCAACGTTGAAGAAAAACTACCCGAAGAAATAGAACTTAACCTAACAAAAAATAGTGAAAAAATAGAACTCAAAAGAAGTATAAAATCATACTTTAAAGAGAAAAAAATTTATATTGTCCCGGGTTTTTATGCTATACACAATGGAAAAATAAAAACTCTTGGACGAGGTGGAAGTGATTATACAGCGACAGCTTTGGCAAACATATTAGACGCCGAAAATGTAACTCTATATAAAGATGTAAGTCAACTCTTCACTTGTGATCCTAAACTTGTTAAAAATCCTTTCCCAATTACAAAAATCTCATATGAAATAGCTGAGCTTCTTTCCTACTTTGGTGCAAAGATTATTCAATATAAAGCAATTGCTCCTGCAAAATCTAAAAATATTCCAATAATAATAAAGGGATTAGATAAAAGTGGATCTACTATTATAGGAAACGAAACTAACGTTGGAGTTTTATCAATAAGTTTCCTAAAAGATCTCTTATTTATAAATGGAAAGTTGAAAAAAATACCAAAAAATGTAAAGTACATAGATATATTCCAAAATAATGCAAACGTAATAATAGAAAAAGAAAAATTTGAAAGTATAAAGGATAACTTTTCAACAATAACTATAAAAGAAAACTTGTCGCTCATACTTGTAGGTGGAGATTTAGACATTGGAAAAAAACTCCTTATCTTAAATAGCCTCTACTTTCACAAATTTAACTTTTGGTTACTTAAAGACGCGAAAAATTTTTTAATTCTCCTTGTAGAAAATAAAAATCTTAAAAACATTCTAAATGTT
This sequence comes from Thermosipho africanus Ob7, assembly GCF_003351105.1. Lineage (NCBI taxonomy): Bacteria > Thermotogati > Thermotogota > Thermotogae > Thermotogales > Fervidobacteriaceae > Thermosipho > Thermosipho africanus. The sequence goes on along the minus strand of NZ_NKRG01000008.1, from coordinate 83,035 downwards.
ATACACAACATCTTATTTGCAAGGGAGGGGGTTATATGAGAAGTTTTGAAGAAATCAACGAAAAAATTGAAAAAGGTAAAGTAGTAGTTTTAACAGCGGAAGAAGCTGTAAAACTCTCAAAAGAAAAAGGTGTAAAGTACGTATATGAAAACGTTGACGTTGTAACCACTGGGACCTTTTCACCAATGTGTTCATCCGGTGTTTTCTTCAACTTCGGCCACACAACACCTCCAATGAGAATGGAAGAAATAAAGTTAGATGGAGTCACAGTTCATGCAGGCCTTGCTGCTGTTGATGGATTCTTGGGCGCAACTCAAGAAGATGGGATTGGCGGTTCTTACGTCATTGAAAAACTAATCTCTGGTCAGGATGTATTTTTATCTGCCAATGCAAAAGGAACAGATTGCTATCCCAGAAAAAAAATAGAAGGTTACATAAATAAAGACATAATAAATGAATTCTATTTCTTTAATCCAAGAAACGTATACCAAAACTACTCGGCTGCTACAAATGGTTCTAATAAAACTATATATACATATATGGGAAAATTACTCCCAAATTATTCAAATGTCACTTATGCTACTTCAGGAGAGTTAAGCCCACTTTTAAAAGATCCAAAGTTAAAAACAATAGGAATAGGCACTAGAATATTCTTTGGAGGAACTCAAGGATACGTTGTCTGGCAAGGAACACAGTATAATCCAAGTACAGAAGATATCCCAAAAAATCCTTCTAGAACTCTTGCAGTAATTGGAAACGCAAAAGAAATGTCAAGAGAATATATTAGAGCAGCAAAATTTAAAGGATATGGAGTTACTATATTTATAGGAATTGGTATACCTATTCCTATACTAGATGAAGAGATAGCCTATTATGTAACACGCTCAAACTCAGAACTTATAACAACAGTAAGAGATTACTCAAAACATGATAAACCTATAATAAGAGAAGTAACTTATCAAGAATTAAAAAGTGGTAAAATTGAGTTAAATGGTAAATATGTAAAAACTGCTCCTATTACCAGCATGAATGTATCAAGAAAAATTGCAAATGAACTAAAAAAACAAATTTTAAACAAAGAATTTTTCCTTACAAAACCAGTCGCCTCTCTTCCATCAAAATCTGATTACAAAAAATTAAACACAAAAAGTACTAAGCAAGAAAAAGTCATTAAAAACGAATGTGTAAATTGCGGTTTGTGTACAGGATACTGTAATGCTTTTTACATAGAAAATGATACAGTAAAGTTTGAAAAAACAAAATGTACAAATTGCGGACTTTGTAGTGATGTATGCCCAGTTGGAATAGAGCTTCCATGGGGGCTGATAAATTGAAAAGGTTTTATAGAAACTTCATGGGAAACAATCTTTTTTCTTTTTCAATAAAGTACAAAGAAAGCGATCTTTGGATTGCATTAGACAAAAAAGAAACAGGACTTTCGGTTCTAGCTTACAACTATCTTGTTTTCTTGAGAAAAGAACTGGAAGAATATGCAACAAAAACTTTCCTTGCATCTTTAAAACCAATTGCATTTGATGAGAATGCTCCAAAAGTAGCAAAAGATATGCTTAAAGCTTCAAAAAAGGCAAATGTTGGACCAATGGCGGCTGTTGCAGGTGCTTTTGCAAAACATATTGGACAATATATTAAAAAGCTAGTAAATCCAAAAAAACTTTTAGTAGAAAATGGTGGAGATTTATATATTTATTCACATGAGCCAACAACTATAATGATACTTTCAACTAATACTAATTTATACCTAGAATTACCACCTGGAGAGTTCGGGATTGCAACATCTTCAAGAAAAATTGGACATTCAAAAAATTTTGGCAAAACAGATACAACTACAGTTGTATGCAGTGACCCTGCCCTTGCTGATGCATATGCTACCGCAATATCTAATAAAATTAAAAATGTACATGATGCAAAAAATTTACTTTCAAGAAAATTTGAAGAAATCCAAGATATAATCGTTACAATAGATAAAAATATAATTATAAAGGCTATACATAACGTAAGGGGATGAAAAAATGAAAATATCTCAAATCAAAGACTTTTTTATTTCAATTGAAGTAATACCGCCACTTAGAGGGCATAGTGCAGATAATCTATATAAAGCAATAGACAAAATAATGCCATACAATCCAGCATTTATAAGTGTAACCAAGCATCCTCCAGAACTTGAATACTATGAAATAGATGGCCAGATTCTTAAACTTCCAAAGGTTAAAAGGCCAGGAACAATGGGAATTGTTGCTGCATTAAAGATGAGATACAATGTAGATGTAGTCCCGCATCTCACCTGTATCGGAAACAGCAAATTTGAGCTTGAGGAATTATTAATTGATCTAGATTTTCTTGGAATCGATAATGTATTTGTTATTCGTGGAGATAAAAAGAAAAATGTAATAAAAAAAGAATGGCAGTATGATTATGCTTACCAGCTTGTCCAACAAATTTCCGATATGAATAAAGGAAAATACTTGTATCAAACAGCCAAAAAAACAAATTTTTGTATTGGTGTTGCAGGATATCCAGAAAAACATTATGAATCTCCAAATCTAAAAACTGATATAAAATACTTAAAGAGGAAGATAGAAGCAGGAGCACAGTTTGTAATAACTCAAATGTTCTTTGATATAGAAAAGTATTTTAATTTTGTCAAACTTTTAAGGAATGAAGGAATAACCGTAAAAGTTATACCTGGCCTTAAACCTATTCTAAGCTACAAAAGCGCATTAAAAATACCTGGAACTTTTTATGTAGATATTCCTGAAGAATTGATTGAAAAACTAGATAATGCAAGAACCCCAAAAGAAGAATTCTGGACAGGCGTAAAATATACCATAAAATTAATTGAAAAACTAAAAGAAAATAATGTCCCAGGAATACACTTTTTTACAATGAGCAATACCGATGCAATTGTAGAAATATTAAAGCACATATAGGAGGAATTCATGTGATTTATATCCCCGAAAAATTTGAATATATGCCTAAAAAGAAAATAGTCGTTGCAAGAGCATCTACAAGATATGAAAAACTTGACGAAGAATTAATCAAAAAGATAAACGATCTTTACCTTGAAGGTCTTTCTTTATCATCTCCAACTATCTGGTATGAAACATTTAACATAGAAGAATTACCAAAAAGTATAATTCCAGAAAAATTTAAAGGTGTTAAAAAAATGACGCTTTTTGTCTCCACACTTGGGGAAGAAATAGATAAAAAAATAGAACATTACACAGAAAATGGAGAAGTATTTTCTGGAATGATTCTTGATGCGTGGGGTTCAGAAGCTCTTGAAACATTAAATGATAATTTTGATAAAAAGTTAAGAAAAAAATACAAAGATGGGACAATGAGGTTTTCTCCAGGATATGAGGATGTAGACATTAGAGAAAATAGAACTATCATTAATTTATTAAAAGTGGATAAAATAAAGGTCTTAGAAAGTGGTATTATGATCCCAAGAAAAACAACAACATGTATGATAGGATGGTGGTAAAAGTTGAATAGAAAAGAATTTCTACAAATGCTTAATGAAAGAATTTACTTTCTCGACGGTGCATATGGCACAGAGTTTTTTAAAAAGGGATTTAAAGGTGTTATTGAAACTCTAAACATTACAGATAAAGAAATGGTATTTGATCTTCAAAAAGCATATGTTGATGCAGGTGTGGATTTTCTACTTACTAACACATTCAGTGCAAATAGACTTAAACTAAAATCGTTAAAAGTTAGCTATAACATAAAAGATATAAACTATAATGCTGTTAAAATTGCCAAACAAGCAGCGGGACAAAAAAATGTCTATGTTTTAGGTGATATTTCATCAACTGGATTTTTAATAGAACCATTAGGTGAGATTTCATTTGACGAAGCATACGATGTTTTCAGAGAACAAGGGGAGATACTATTAAATGCAGGCGTTGATGGCTTTATAATAGAAACAATGTCTGATTTAAAAGAGTTAAAAGCCGCAATTCTTGCACTCAGGGATCTTTCACAAGATATACCAATAATTGCTCAAATGACTTTTGAAGAAAACTCAAAAGCTGTCACAGGAACAAGTGTCGAGATTTTTGCAACCTTACTAAACGATTTAGATGTAGATGTTATTGGAATAAACTGTACATTAGAACCCGAAAAATTATTATCAGTTTTTAAAAAACTAGCTCAATACTCTAAAAAACCAATTAGTGTAGAACCAAACGCAGGAAAACCCAAACTTCAAAGAGATGGAAGTATTGTATACAAAACCTCTCCAGAAAAGTTTGCAATTTACATGGAAGATTTTGTGGAGGTAGGTGCAAATATTGTTGGAGGGTGCTGTGGAACTTCACCAGAGCACATAAGATTAATGATTAAATTTTTAAAGAATAGAAAACCAAAAAAAAGAAAAATTATAGCTGAAGAATTTGTCTCAAGTAGGACAAAATTGCAAAAGATTTCCCCATTTTTAATCATTGGTGAAAGAATTAATGCAGCAGGTAAAAAGAAACTCCAGGAAAAAATAAAGAACAAAGATTTTAGTAAAATTGTTGAACTTGCATCTATGCAAGAACAAGAAGGCGCTCATGTTTTAGATGTAAATCTTGGAATAGAAAAACTTCTTGACAAATCACATTTTAACCTTGTTGTTAATACCCTTGACAAAATCGGAAGTCTACCTCTTTCCCTTGATATACAAGAGTTTGAATTTATGGAAGAAGCTTTAAAAGAATACGTTGGAAGACCAATAATAAATTCTTCTACAGCCAAAAAGGAAAAACTAGACAATGCAATATATCTACTTAAAAGATACGGAGGAGTGCTTGTTCTTCTTACAATGAAAGATAAAATTCCTGAAACTGCAAAAGAAAGATTTGAAATTGCAAAAGAAGCTGTAGAATACCTTGAAAAAAACGGAATAGAACGCAATCGAATCTTAGTTGATCCACTTGTTCTTCCAGTTGGTGCAAAAAAAGATCCAAAAGTCACAGTTGAAACTATAGAATTATTATCAAAAGAAGGTCTAATGACATCCGTTGGACTTTCAAATTTAAGTTTTGGAATGCCAAATAGAGAGGCTTTAAATGCTTCTTTTCTTACACTATGCTTAGACAAAGGGCTCAATGCAGCTATATTAAATACAAGTGAAAAATGTACAATGAACGCTATTTTTGGAACACTTGTACTAAAGGGAAAAGAACTTGCAAAACAAGAAATTCTAAAAGAAGATCCTCTTGTTGAAATGATCCTTAAAAAGAAAGAAAAAGAAATAAAACAAGAAATTGAAAAATTACTTGAAGAATATTCTCCTCTTCAAATAAGTCAAAATATTCTTTCAAAAGCTATGGAACACATTGGAGAGTTATATTCAAAAGGTGTTATATACCTTCCACACCTTATACTTGCTGCTGAAACAGTAACTCCTGTCTTTGAATACTTAAACTCACTCCTTGAAAAAAATGACAAGCAAAAGATAGGCACAATAATTGTTGCAACAGTTGAAGGCGATGTTCACGATATTGGTAAAAAGATTGTTGCAACATTATTTAAAAGTTCTGGATTCAACGTAATTGATCTTGGAAAAGATGTACCAGCTTCAAAAATCTTAGAGGAGGTAAAAAAACACAAACCAGATATACTAGGGCTTTCTGCTATGATGACAACAACTATAGGAAGGATAAAAGAAGTAAAAGACTTACTCGAAAAAGAAGGTGTAAAAATTCCGATAATTGCCGGTGGAGCATCATTAAATAAGGAAATTGCAGAGAATTTTGGTGTATACTATGCAAAAAATGCAAGTGAAGGACTTAAACTCTCCAAAAAAATATTAAAGAGGTGATAAAAGTGATTTTTGATCTTGCAAAGAAAAGAAAAACTACAAGAATATTTTTAAATGAAAAGGTAAATATTGAAGATATAAAATATGCTATAAACGTAGCAAAAGAAGCACCATCAGGTATGAACAGTCAACCGTGGCATTTTGTGATAGTCGATGATGAAAAACTAAAAGAAAAGATTAGAAAATCTGTGGAAGAAAAAGAAAAAATATTCTATGAAAAATCTAAAGGAAAACTAAAAGATTTTCTTAATGAATATAATATAACTTGGCAAAAAAGCTTTCTAACGGAAGCTCCTTATTTAATTTTAGTCTATTCAGACAAAAGATTTCCATTCTCAAAAGAATCCACTTGGATATCTGTCGGATATCTACTTTTAGCACTTGAAGAAAAAGGACTCTCAAGTCTTACATATACGCCACCAAATCCTCAAGATTTTAACTTTTCAACTTATAAACTGGAAGTTATTATACCAGTAGGACATGGAAATGACCCAAAACCAAAACTAAAAAGAAAAGACTTAAACGAAATAATATCATATAACAAAATTTAACATTAGAAATCCCCCCAAAGAATTTCAACGGGGGGATTTATTTCATATATAGTCTTTATTTTTCTTGTATGATATAATTTGCTTGTCGGGGGGTGAACAAATGAAAATTGCAAAATATATACTTTTAACTATTATTTCTATCATTGCAATTATTATCATACAGCTTTTTATTAGCGGATATATACAATGGTATTTCAACGGAATGTATGAAATTACTTCCGCTAACATAGAGCAAATAATGGATGAAGATGGTATAGTCCATGTACATGAAGTAATTAATTACAAAATGAGAAAGCCCTTTAGAGGTGTATATAGATACGTAGAACAAAGCAGAGCTGTAAAAATAGAAAACGTAAAATTGTGGATTGAAAATGTTAATGGCGAAAGAGTTGAATTTTTAAGAAAAAATGACAGAGAATTTGAGGCAAGAGTGTGGGTATCTAATACTCCCATATCACCGCAAGAGATTGAAAACATTGAACTTCACGTCACATATGATGCAAAGTACGTATTTGAAAATGGAAGTGATATTTCACAAGTCTTTAGACAATTTTGGGGGCCAAGATGGGATGCTCCAGTCAATAACATAACCGCAAAATTTGTCTTTCCAAAAGATTTAACTGCAGAAAAAATATACACTCACCCAAAAATAAATTATTCAAGAAATGGTAATACATTCACCTTAAACATTAAAAAACTCCCACCTTATACATTTGCAGAAGCAAGATTTATATTTCCTCCCAAAAAGTTGAAATACTCATATGAAAATCCAAGCCTTTATTTAAATGATATAGAAAAAATTGAAAAATCTTATTCTTCAAAAGTCTTTTTAAGTAGAATATTACCACCTATACTTACAATTTTATCAATCACTCTTTTAATGCTTATTTTCAACTTTTTTGGAAGAGAAAAAGAAATTCCATACAGTGGGATATATGAGAGGGAAATACCATATAATGATTCTCCAGATATTGTTAACGCAATAGTTGTAAATCAATTAAGTAAAATTGATTCTGATGGAATTAGTGCGGTAATCATGGATCTTTACAAAAAGAAATATGTAGAACTTGATAAAGAAGGGGAATACATAAAAATCCTTGACAGAGACGGAAATGATTTAAGTGAAACTGAAAAACTTTTCTATCAACTATTAAAAAAATACTCATTTGAAAATATTTTTTCTTTCTCGCAGCTTAAAAAAACTTTATCTAAGGATAAAAAACTTGCTAAAGACTTTCTTGACGAATTTAATGCATACAAGTCTCTTGTAGTAGATATCGCAAAATCAAGAAAGTATTTATCTCTTGCTGGTACTTACCTTTCCTATTTAGTTGGAATATTTTCAATAATTTCTTCAATTTTAATATTTTTCTCTTTTTCAAAAATAAACTTTTTATATCAGAGTGTTTTTTCAAGCCTGATTTTTGCAATAGGTGCAGTGGTATTCATTTTACCAAAGGATGTATTTGGTAGTTGGTCAAAAGAAGGAAGAGAATACTATCTTAAATGGAAAAACTTTGAAAAATTTTTAACTGATTATTCTCTTCTTTCACAATATCCTCCAGAATCTATAATTTTGTGGGAAGATTATCTTGTGTATGCAACAGCGCTTTCCATAGCCGATAAGGTTGAAAAACACTTGAAAAAATTGATACCTAAAGACATCGATGTAAACGAAACAGTGTATTATTATCCATATAGAAGATTTGGAAGACAGTTTTATGTTATTTCTACAGTTGCACATTCAACAGTTTATGGAAACTCCTCAGGAAAAGGAGGATTTTCAGGCGGAGCCGGTGGTATTGGTGGAGGCTCCGGTGGTGGTGGTGGTGGAGCTTTTTAATACAATAAGGAGGTGAGTTTTTTTGATCTGGGTTATTCTAGGTATTATATTATTAATTCTTTTCTGGGTTATTGGTACATACAACTCTCTAGTAAAACTTAAAAAGATGATAGAAAACGCTTGGAGTCAAATCGATGTTCAACTTAAAAGAAGGCACGATCTAATTCCAAATCTTGTTAACAGTGTAAAAGGATACATGAAATTTGAACAGGAAACACTTGAAAAAGTTTTGCAAGCAAGAGCTTCTGCTATTTCAAGCAAAGATATTAGTAAAAAAATTGAGGCAGAAAATCAACTTACTGGAGCATTATCAAAACTTTTAGCTGTTGTAGAAAATTATCCCGACCTAAAGGCTAACGAAAATGTAAGCTCTTTAATGGAAGAACTAAGAAAAACAGAAGACAAAATATCATACGCAAGGCAATTTTACAACGATATAGTAATGAAATACAATACAAAGATTTCAGTTTTCCCTTCAAACATAATTGCTTCTATGTTTAAATTTAAGGAAGCTCCATTCTTTAAAGTTGAAGAAGCTGAAAAAGAAGTCCCAAATGTTGACTTATCTTTTTAACATATAATTTATATCATTTTTATCTTTTTTAGTCTCTTTAATGGTAAAATTTTTGAAAAAGTTTGGGGGGTGTTTTTTTGAATACTGTTGTTGTCCTTGATTATGGATCCCAGTATACTCAACTTATTGTAAGACGCGTTAGGGAAAAAGGTTATTATGCTGAACTACTTCCTTGGGACGCTTCAAAAGAAGAAGTTCAAAACTTAAATCCTGCAGCAATAATTCTCTCCGGTGGTCCTGCAAGTGTTTTTGAAAAAGACGCACCGTTTGTTCCTGACTATATTTTAGAATTGAACATTCCCATCCTTGGAATATGCTATGGCCTTCAATCACTAGTCCACAAATTTGGAGGGATAGTGGAAAAATCTCCAAAAAGAGAGTTTGGACATGCTGTATTAAAAGTAAAAGATGATCCTCTATTTGAAGGCTTACCTAAAGAGTTTGATGTATGGATGAGTCATTCAGACAGAGTCGAAAAATTACCAGAAGGATTCCTTGTTATTGGAGAGAGTGAAAATTCACCTTATGCTGCAATACGAAACAAAGATGGAACTATATACGGTGTTCAATTTCACCCAGAAGTTACTCATACAAGTTTTGGAGACAAAATATTGGAAAATTTTGTCTCTAAAGTCGCAAAGATGGAAAAAAATTGGAAAATGACAGACTTTATTGAAGAAAAGATAAATGAAATTAGAAAAGTAGTAGGTAATGACAAAGTAATTTTGGGACTTTCTGGTGGAGTTGATTCATCAGTTGTTGCACTGCTGCTTGACAAAGCAATTGGAAAAAATTCAATCCCAATATTTGTTGATACTGGTCTTCTAAGGCTAAATGAAAGGCAAGAAGTAGAAGAAAATTTTAGAAAATTGGGAATAGATATAGTCGTTGTTGATGCAAAAGAAAGGTTTTTAAGTAACCTAAAAGGAGTTGAAGATCCGGAAGAAAAAAGGAAAATAATAGGTCACACCTTTATAGACGTGTTTTATGAGGCTTCAATGAAACTCCTTGAAAAGCATGGAAATATAAAGTATCTTGCTCAGGGTACACTCTATCCGGACATTATTGAAAGTAAAGTTAGCGAACGGAAAGCTGCCGCAAAGATAAAAACACACCACAATGTAGGTGGACTTCCCGAAAAGTTACCTTTTAAAATTATAGAACCTTTTAGATATCTCTTTAAGGATGAGGTAAGAAAAATTGGAAAGATTCTTGGACTTCCTGATGAAATGATAAATAGACATCCGTTTCCTGGACCAGGACTTGCAGTAAGGATTATAGGAGAGGTAACAAATGAAGCTATAAAAATACTGCAACATGCAGATCATATATTCATTGAAGAGCTAAAGAAAAACGATCTATATGATAAAGTATGGCAGGCATTTGCTGTATTTTTACCTATTAGATCCGTTGGAGTTATGGGAGACTATAGAACATATGATAACGTTATTGCTTTAAGGGCAGTTAATAGCTTTGATGGTATGACTGCAGATTGGTCAAAACTTCCACATGAATTTTTAAATAAAGTTGCAAAAAGAATAGTAAATGAGGTAGATGGTGTAAACAGGGTAGTATATGACATAACTTCTAAACCACCTGCAACAATTGAATGGGAATAAATAAAGGCGACTTCCAAGGTCGCCTTTATTTTACCTCAAAATGTTTAACCTCAATTCCATTTTTTCTAAATGCTTTAAAAAACTTGTAACTTCCTCAATCATAGAAATATTATGATTTTTTCAAGTAAGACCAAAAACGTGTTATCTTTCTTTGATAGCACATCACCTTTTCTCAAAAATCTAGAAATATCAACACTGTTTTCAAGAGTAATATATATTGGGATGTAAATTGAATCTCTTAACTCAAAATTTTTTTCTAATAAAAATCTTGCAAAGTCATACGGAACAAATAAATTTTCTTTATTATAAAACATTCTTTATTAATTAAAGTATCTTTTCATGAGAACTTACATAGGTTAAATAAAGTAAATATTTGGATTTTTTAAATAATAGCTTGTAAGGGATACTAAATAATATATCACATCAAAAAATAATACTTCATACGTGTTTCTAAAATTTTTCACCCATACATTATACACTCCTTTTGTTAATAAATAATTAAATATTCTAGTCTTATCAAAATTTTGATAGTATTTAATTTGACCCTGGCCAAAGTAAAAATAGGTTAAATTAGAATATAAAAAAGGGCTATACCTGCTAAAATTGTTTTTGTACCAAATACAAAGCACCAAACAAGAAGGTGTAGCCCAACAATATTCACTTCAATATTATTTGACCACTAAAATTACTCAATAAATTATCTAATTTTGTCCTTGACAAGTCTAAAAGAATATATCTAAGAAAGTATCCTGATCATATCTTTGTTTTGATTTTATCTCTTATGTATTTAACTAATATTCAATCTATGTGAAGATTGTATGCTTATCTTGTAGAAGGAAGAACAAAAATAAATAATCTATTTTCTAGACAAACAATACAATATAGAAAAGATTATCAAATGATGATTAGATTTATTGAAAAATAATTTTTACATTGGTCAGGGTATTCCATTCTAAAATTATTAAATAAATAAAATAACTTTTTCTCAAAGCCAGGCCACCAAGCCTGGCTTTATTTAAAATAAATAGAAATGGGCGAATCATTTGAACCAGATAAAATATTTTACTTTCATCTTTCTTTTGTTATCATTTTCAATAGCTTTGTCTCAGAACACCCCAAAATCAATTAATACAAGCTCATTAAATGGACTAAAATAGAGAAAAATATTAAAATTAGGGGGGTCAATGGATTGATATAACTATAAATTCCATTCCCATAGTTATAACTCAAAAAAATTTTTCTAAATTCTATTGTAATTTTAAATTCTTAGAAATAAATTTTCATTCAAACACAGATATTAAAGTAGAAGTGCAATTTTTATCTAAGAGTTTTAACAACGAATTAGGTGAAATTTTAAATAACTTCATAACATTTTTCTCAAGAAACAATTTTTGCAAGTCGTATTATTATATTACACTTGAAGACTTTCAAGTTTCAAATATTAATCCCTTTAAAATAATACGATTTCCAAAATCTGGAAAATTTGTTTTATCACTAAAATTTGTTGAGTCTGATTTTTAGGTCAAACAAAGGCAGAAATTTATAAATTACCAATAAAGTTTACTTTTTCACCTACCGTTAAATGGTAGAGTCGGGATTTTATCCAGACTTTTTTTGTTTTCTTTATTTACAAAAAATGGTATACTTTAGTAGGGAGGATTGATAGCATTAGAATAATTAATAATCCAAGAATAAAAGATATAAGTATAGAATATTTTGGAAAAGATACTTCTGACTTTGAAAGTTTTTATTCCATAATACCAAGTGAATTTGAAATTACTTCAATAAAAAGATATAAATTTCAACATATATGTTACTTAAAAAAGAAAAATCAAATCTTGAAACTTCAAGTGTTTTTTAATAAAAAACGTGAAGCTACAGCAATAAAAATTTTAGCTGCAACCAGCAAAGAAGTAGCAAATGAGTTTGCCGAAAATATCCTCTGTATAAAGGTTTATATAGACGGCAGTTATTCTTCAGAAACCAAAAAAATTGGATTTTCAATAGTAATACTTTCACAAAAAATTGAAAAATTCTACAAAAGTATAGAAAATGAGGAACTTGCAAAACACAGAAATGTAAGTGGAGAAATCCTTGCAGTTTTGTACGCCCTAGAAATTGCAAAGCAAAAAGGATTTAAATGTATAACCTTATATTACGACTATGAAGGCCTTGAAAAATGGATAACGGGTGAATGGCGGGCAAAAACACCTCTTACAAGAGTCTACAAAGAAAAATTTTACAATTATGCAAAAGACATAAAGGTAAAATTTGAAAAGGTAAAATCCCACACAGGTGTAAAATACAACGAACTTGCAGATGAACTTGCAAAGTATGCAGTAGAAACAAATGAATCTAATATAGATTTTGAGGTGGTTATATGAAAAAAGTCTTGGTTATTAACGGCAGCGCAAGAAAGGGAAGAACCTTTGAACTTTTAAAAAATATTGCAGAAAAACTTCCATATGATGTAGAGTATATACACTTAAAAGAGTATGATATTAAAGATTGTCTTGGATGTGAAGTGTGTATAAAAAAAGATTTTTGCGTTATTAAAGACCAGGCAGAAGAGCTAATGGAAAAACTAAAATCTGCAGATGGTATTGTTCTTGGAACACCAGTCTACATTGAAAATGTTTCTGGAGTCTTAAAAAAGTTTCTTGATAGGACATGCAGATGGTATCACAGACCTCCTCTTTTAGGAAAACCTGCACTTTTAGTTGCAACTACCGCAGGAAGTTCCCTAAAAAAAGTTCTCCAATATCTTGAAGACGTTGTAACAACATGGGGAATGATCCCAACTGGGAAAATAGGTAAACGTGTTTCTGAAAAAAGAGTAGTAAGCAAAAAACAAATAAAAAAAATTTATAAATGCTATGGAAAAGCCACCAAAAAGATATATAAGATTAACTAAGTTAATAAGATTTCAGGTACAAAAAGCAATGGCAACAAACCTGCTTGATATAGATAAAAATTACTGGATCGAAAAAGGTTTAAATAAAAAAAATTACCACTACAAATTCTTTACAGATCCTTTCTCATACTTATTTTCAATTTCATTTGGAAAATTCATTTCAAATAAAATTTCTAAAAATGCAAAAAAGGTCAAAGAACAAAAATTAGATAAAGTCAACCAATAATTAAGGAATTCCCAGGTGGGAATTCCTTTACTCAAGTTCTAAAACAATATTTCTTTCTTTTTGAACTGTTCCTTTTACTTTAAAATCAACTGGATACTTAAATATAGGGCCATCGTACACAAAGGTATGAAATTCTCCATTTTCCCCGCACGCATCTACACCGATTTTTTCAAATTCATCTGCAAGATCAAAGGTTAAATCTTTTCCAAGGTACTTTTCAATACCTAAATCTTTTTTTAACGCAATAATCTTTGCCTTAAAACCAAGTGAAAGAAATTCACTTACCACATCTTTTCTTTTCTTTAGCCAAAGTGGTTCAAAAACTTCTACATCTTTTTTTGAACACACGTTTTCCACCCAATCGAGATGTTCTTGAAGATCAATATCTCCAAATATGCCAACTCCTCCTTTGACATACTCATCAAGAAAACTCAAAAAATTGTTTTCATATTCCTTCCAACTGCTACATTTTGTAATTAATCTAATACCAATACTTTGAGCTTGTTTTTCTAGTAAACTTTTTGGAAGTCCATGAGCTCTTGAATGAATACAATCTTCTGAGAGCATTGTAAAAAGATAATCTACTTTTTTGTATTTTTTTAGACCATAGTAAAGTGCAAGCATTGAATCTTTTCCGCCACTAAATGAACAAAATACCTTCATCCTATACCTCCAATCTTTTTATTAATGGAATTTTTAATCCTATCTTTTGTAAATCTTCTAACTGTGAAAATACATAATCTGGTGTTCCATGTAAAGCAACTGTTTTGTTGTCAATGACATAAATATAATCTGCCCATTCAAATGCAAAATCACTATCATGAGTAGAAATAATAACACTTTTTCCTTCCTTCGGAAGCTCTGAAATAATTTCTTGGACTTTCAAAAATGATTTGTAATCAAGATAAGCTTCTGGCTCATCTAGAAAGATATATTCTGGCTCCATTACAAGAATATCTGCAATGCTAACTAATCTTTTTTGCCCATAACTCAAAAACTGTGTCGGCTTATTTTTTAAGTGTTCTATTCCAAGGCGTTTAATAATTTCTTCAACCTTTTTCTTTACTATGTCTTTTCCAAAACCAAGATTAAAAAGTCCAAAAGAAATATCTTGATAAACTTTTGCGGCTAATAACTGTGTATCTGGATTTTGAAACACAATACCTACATGTTTTTTTAAAAGCCTTGGATTTTTAACTTCTAAATCATCAATAAATATTTTTCCTTTTTTTGGTTTTAAAATACCTGAACATAAAAGCATCAAAGTTGTTTTACCACAACCATTCCTGCCAAGTATTGCTATTTTTAATCCCTTTTTAAACTCTAAACTTATATCTTCAAGAATGTAATTCTTTGACTCATACGAAAAATACACATTTTCAAGCCTTAACATAAAAAACCTCCAAAGCAATAAGAACAATTTCAACCACAAAAGGAATTAAGATATACAGATTTAATCTATATTCCTTTAGAATCTCTATAGTACCGTTATAATTCCTACTTGAAAGTCCCATATAGCTTTCCTCAGAATATTTAATAGACCTGGAAAAAGCTCCGTACATAAGGTATTTCATACTGTTAATTGTATTTCTAAAATTTGAATAACCAAATCTTGCCGTTTGTGCAGTAATCATCTGCTCAACTACTTTGAGAAGTATATAAATCGCACGGTATATTAGAAATATTAGATCTTTTAACATTCTAAAATGTATAAAAGAAATAATATCAACAACTGGAGTTGTAAATATTAGAAAAAGTATACATGATGTTCCTGCAACACTTCTAACAAAAACCTTTAAACCCCTTTGAATTGTAAGAGATGAGAAATCAAAAAAAAGAGTTAAACTTGAAAGAAAAATAAACAAAACTATTACAAGGAAAAACTTCAAAAAATCTGTTATCTTAATTTTCCCCAAAAAGCACAGTAAAAATATAGAAGCAATAACTAGAAGATTTACAATATTACTAAACCAAAAAGTCAGAAAAAGCAAAGAAAAAGAAAATATAATTTTTGGTAAAGGATGAATATTTGAAAATCTATTATCATACGATATTTTTTCCGCTATCATTTTTTACCTGCCTTTTTCCTTTTAAAATTCCAAAATAGTATCCTATTATCAAAGCACCAATTGCTGCCTGCAAGGAAAATAACAGACTTTCAATTTCTCCACTTGGTGGTTCCCAAAGTGGTGAAAACCACGGTGAATAATCTTGATTAATTTGAGATATTACCTCTTCTGCCATACCATCTGCACCCGCAAATTCAGCACCACTGTTAATAATCAAAGAAAAAATTACTATTACTAAACTTGCTACTAACATGTATATGTGTTTTTTTTCCATTATCTTTCACCTCCAAGAGCAATCTCTTCGTTGTATTTTAGAATCATATCCAAAACCACAACAGTCAAAAATCCTTCAATTATTGCAAGTGGAATCTGAGTTACAGCAAAAATTCCAAGAAATTTTGCAAATGAATACCACATACCATATGATTTATCTGGAAATGCCAATGCAAGTTGAAAAGAAGTTGTTACATAGGTTAACAAATCTCCCAAAAATGCTGCTAAAAACACTGCAAGTGTTCTTTTACCTGTTTTCATAAGTAATTTATACACAAAATAACTTACAAGTGGACCAACAATTGCCATTGAAAACACATTTGCTCCAAGAGTTGTTATACCACCATGAGCTAGAAGAAGAGCCTGGAACAGTAGAACAATAGCACCAAGTACGGTCATAGTAGTAGGGCCAAATATTATCGCACCAAGACCTACGCCAGTAGGATGTGAACAACTTCCTGTAACAGAAGGTATTTTCATTGCAGAAAGCACGAACGCAAATGCCGCAACAAAAGCAAGTAACATCTTTTGTTTAGGGTTTTCTTTTAATATCTTTCTAATAGCAAAAAGTCCGTATGTAAAAAATGGTATAGAAAGTATGTACCAGAAAGTGGCATGGGCTGGTGGTAAAAAACCTTCCATAATGTGCATGCTAAATCCGAATGATGGAATTACAAAAACAAGTATTAAAACCATCAAAAACCTCATAGCTTTCCCTCCTTAAGTTTTTTTGAAAATTTTTCAAAGTAATATACCGTTTTTTCTATGTCTTCCTTTGAATGAGAAGATGAAATAAATAAACTTTCAAAAGGTGAGGGGGGTAGTAAAATACCGTTTTCGAACAAATATTTAAATAGTTTTTTGTAATTTTCAACGTCAGAATTCATTACTTTTTCATACGAATTAACCTCTTGTTTGCTAAAAAAGAAGGAAAGCATACTTTTTATTCTATTAACCTTAACATAAAAATCACCTAATGCACTGACAATCCCTTCTTCAAAATACTTTCCTAATTCGTCTAATTTAGAATAAAAACCTGGATCATTTTCAATAATTTTAATAGTCTTAATGCCAGCGGCAAGTGTTAGAGGATTTCCAGATAATGTACCTGCTTGATAAACTGGCCCTTGTGGAGATACTAATTCCATTATTTCTCTTCTTCCACCGTACGCTCCAACTGGAAGTGCTCCGCCTATAATCTTTCCAAGGGTTGTAATATCTGGAAGAACATTGTAATAACCTTGTGCCCCATTAATAGATACTCTAAATCCAGTTATAACCTCATCAAATATCAATAGTGAACCATATTCTTTGGTTATCTCTCTAAGGCCTTCTAAAAATCCTTGCTTTGGAAGTACAACTCCCATATTCCCTGCAACAGGTTCAACAATAACGCATGCTATATTTTCTCCGTATTTATCAAATAACTCTTTTACACTTTCTATATCGTTGTACCTTGCAACTAACGTATTTGAAACTATCTTCTCAGTAACACCTTTTGAACTTGGAGTTCCAAATGTCAATGCACCAGATCCTGCTTTTACTAAAAGCCCATCTGAATGTCCATGGTAGCATCCCTCAAACTTTACTATGAGTTCTCGATTCGTATACGCCCTTGCAAGCCTTATAGCACTCATAACTGCTTCTGTTCCAGAATTCACCATTCTTACCATTTCAACCGATGGAATATGCTTTACAATTAATCTTGCCATTTCTACTTCAAGTTCATGACATAAACCATAACTGGTTCCCAGCTCTGCTTGTTTTTTTATTTCTTCAACAACTTCCTCGTGTGCATGACCTAAAATAAGTGCACCCCAGGATTGTATATAATCGATGTACTCTTTGTTGTTTATGTCTATTAATTTACTTTTTTTTGCACTCTTGACAAAAATTGGTTCCATCTCCACAGATTTAAACGCCCTTACTGGACTGTTTACACCACCAGGCATATATTTTTTTGCTATCTCAAACATCCAATCCCCCCAAATATCTTTTTATCTTTTCTTTTAAATTTTTTGCCCTTTTTGGAGAATTACCAAAGCTTGAAACCGCAACTATAAAGTCTTTGTAGTTGAAAAAAGCCGGCATTAAAAAATCACAATATTCTTTACTTGTTGCATTATTTACAAGAACATTTTTATTTTGTGCATCCAGAAAAATCTGCTTATTTGTTCTCTCATCATTTGTTGCAGCAATAACTATGTCAAAGCCATCTAAATCTGAAGAGTCATATGCTTTTCTCACAAGCTTTATACCTTCCATCTCTTTTATCTCTCTACAAAAATCCTTTGAAATTACTGTTATTTCAACTCTTCCAAGAAGGTATTTTATTTTTCTTGCTGCAACTTTTCCTCCACCTACAATCAAACATTTCTTACCTTTTATGTTTAAAATTACTGGCAAGTAATCCATCTTGCAACATCCTTTGCATGATAAGTTATGATTATATCCGCTCCTGCCCTCTTCATACTAGTTAAAATCTCCATCACTATGTCCTTTTCATTTATCCATCCCATCTTTGATGCAGCCTTTACCATTGAATATTCTCCACTCACGTTGTACGCCGCAACTGGAAGATTAAACTTTTCTTTTGCAAGATGTATTATATCTAGATAAGAAAGTGCAGGTTTTACCATTACTATATCTGCACCTTCTTCAATATCAAGCTCTATTTCCATTAAAGCTTCTCTTTTATTTGCATAATCCATCTGGTAAGTCTTTCTATCTCCAAATGCTGGAGCAGAGTGAGCCGCATCTCTGAATGGGCCATAAAAAGAAGATGCGTATTTTACACTGTAAGACATTATAAGGGTATCTGTAAATTTATGTTCATCGAGTTTTTTTCTGATTTCGTAAACCCTTCCATCCATCATATCAGATGGTGCTACAATATCAGCTCCCGCTTCTGCATAGCTTAGTGCAATATCAGCTAGTACAGTCAAACTCTCATCGTTTAAAATCACACCATCTTTTACAATTCCACAATGGCCTTCTTTTGTATATCCACACATGCAAACATCTGCAATCAATACAATATCTTCAATTTCTCTTTTTATTTGTCTAAGTGCTTTTGGAATTATCCCAGAAAGTGCACACTCTAAATTCTTTTCCTCAGGCACTCCAAAGAGTATAAAACTTTTTATACCATATGATCTTGCTTCCTTTATCTCTTCAATTGCTGTATCAATAGAATATCTAAAAATACCTGGCATCGAATCTATTTCCTCTTTTAATTTGTAACCGTCCTTAATAAATAGAGGATAAACTAGATCATCCACACAAACCTTATACTCTCTTACAAGGCTACGTATAATCTCATTTTTTCTCAATCTTCTAGGCCTCTTTATCAAGATCTATCCCCCTTTTTCAATATTTCCTTGCAAAGTTCTTCATAAGTGTATTTTTTTGGCATTATTTCAACTTTGTACCCATGATCTTCTATACATTTTTTAGTAACAGGCCCTATCGCACATATCTTTTCTTTATTAAGTTTTGCCATTCTAAGAAAGAATAAAAATGATGAAGGGCTTGTAAAAATAACATAATCCATTTCTTTTTTTAATACTTCATTTAAAACCCTCTTCATTCTATAGTTCTCAATTGTTTGATAAATCTCAATCTTTTCTATGTTTTCCTCATTTATATTCTTCCCCAAAGTCGACGTTATATATGCTGCCTTTTTTCTTTTATCAATCATTTCAAATAATTTTTCAGAAAGCTCTTTTTCAGGTATAATATCAGCAAATACGCCAACTTTTTCAAATTCTTTTGCTGTCTTTTCACCGATTACCGCTATCTCTGCTTTTAGGCTTCTTAAGTCAATTTTGAATTTCTTTAACCACTTTAAAAATAGCCGTACACCGTTTTTACTTGTAAATATCAATATCTCATATTTATCCAAATTTTTTGCAAGGTATTTAAGTTTTTCAACATTTTCTTTAATATAAAAGGTT
The DNA here is from genome assembly GCF_003351105.1 of Thermosipho africanus Ob7. NCBI lineage: Bacteria > Thermotogati > Thermotogota > Thermotogae > Thermotogales > Fervidobacteriaceae > Thermosipho > Thermosipho africanus. The sequence goes on along the minus strand of NZ_NKRG01000008.1, from coordinate 63,180 downwards.
GGAACAAAATAAAGTTGTGCACCGCTTTTCTCTAAAATTTCAAAATCCTTGCTATACTGAGTTGTAATTAATATTTTCTTTCCAAATAACTTTCCGCCTTCAAACCAATTTATTCTCTTTTTTACAACATCCCCTACAACCAAAAGCGAAGGTGAATCAAATAACTGGGTATTAAGATCCTTAACTAATGTCAGATAAGTTTTTTGTAGATTTGTCGTTCCGTTGTTTATAACCGCACAAGGTGTGTCAGGTAAAAACTTTTCAAGAAGTTTTTCTTTTACAAAATCTATGTTTTTTGAAACCATTAGAAACACTATAGTACCACTATCTTCATAAATTTTCGTGTCTTTACTATGTCCTGTATAAACATGAAAGTGTGAAGAAATACCTCTTTGTGTAACAGGTATTCCTGCATAAGCTGGTGCTGCAATTGCTGAAGTTATACCTGGAATTATTTCTACTTTAATTCCTCTTTGCGTTAAATAGTCAAATTCTTCCCCACCTCTTCCAAATACAAACGGATCTCCACCTTTTAACCTAACAACCACATTTGCCTTTCTTGCCTCGTCTTCTAAAATTTTGTTTATCTGCTCCTGAGTTTTGGAATGATTTCCTGCGACTTTACCAACATATATAAGCTTTGCATCATCTTTTGCAAAATTTAAAAGATTAGGATTTATCAGATGATCATAAACCACACAATCAGCCTCTTTTAAAACTTCTAATCCCTTTAAAGTTATTAATTTCAAGTCTCCAGGTCCGGCACCAACAAGGTAAACTACTCCCATCTTATCTCTCCTAACACTTCATATGCTCTTTCTTTATCAGCTACCAACCTTTCTCTTGTCTCATTTTTAAATATGTGAAAAACCAAGTTATCATCATTCTTTTCACAGTAAAAACCAAACGGCGTGTTACAATCAAAACCTGAAATAGAAAGAACTTTTCTTTCTATTTTTGAAACATATTCTGTATCAGGATCTACAATTTCATCTTTTACCTTTTCAAATAAAGGTAAAAATTTAGATGTAAATTCGAGTGCTAAAATTCCTTGGCATGGTGCTGGAACAACTTGCTCTATCGAAAAATAATTAGTAATTTTTTTCTCAAGCCCAAGTCTTTTTAATCCTGCCGCAGCAAGGACAATTCCATCAAGCTCACCGATTCTTTTTAGCCTTGTATCAACATTTCCACGAATGGGTACTATTTCAATGTCTGGTCTTAACATACTTAATTGAAACATACGTCTTTTACTTGAAGTTCCTATTTTTGCACCACTTTCTAGCAAAAAGAAATCATTTTTTCCAACAAATACATCCCTTGCATCTTCTCTTTTTAATACTGAAGTTAGATACAGTCCATCTGGAATCTTACTTGGCATATCCTTCATACTATGAATTGCTATATCAATTTCTCCATTTAAAAGGAGCTTTTCAATATCACTTACAAAAACTCCTTTTCCTCCTATTTTCTCAACTGGCTTTTTTACAATATCTCCCTTTGTTTTGATTGGTATAACTTCAAATGAAACGTTCGATAACTTACTCTTTAACCTTTCAACAACCATATTAGTTTGTATTAAAGCTAGTTTGCTTCCACGTGTCCCAACCTTTATCTTCATAATCTTTCACCCTTTAAATATTGGATATGATAACTTGCCATTCTATTTGCGCATCTTCTAAGACTTTCCTTTATCTTTTCAAGATTTTTGTTATCCTCAACTTTATTAACAAGCCTTTTAAATTCTTCTTCCACAACAATGTCTCTCATCTTTATTACATCTTCTATCTTTTCTTTCAAATTTCGTGAATAATACCAATTCAAAAATTTTTCTATTCTTTGCTCCAAAATTTTTTGCATCATATCTATCTTTTCTTTTCTTAATAAGCTATACTTTTCAGAAATCTTTTGTAGATCATCAAGTGTGTATAGATCATGTAACTTTGAAAGCTTTGGATCTATATTTCTTGGCATTGAAAGATCAATAAACAATATTTTTTTTCTTGTATTAACTTTTTTCTTTTCAACGACATAGTGTGGGGCATTAGTAGCACTAATTACAACATCACTCTTTGAAATAAACTCATACTTTTTTGAAAAATCAACCAAATGTACTCCCGGATATTTATTTTTAATTTCTAAAGCCTTGGACTTTGTTCTGTTGGATATATATACATTTGCATTTCTATCAACAAGATACTTAACCACCTTTTGCCCCATTTGGCCTGTACCTATCACAAAAATGTCTTTTTCTGAAATTTTTCCTTTTAATTCCTCAATTAACTTTACAGCAATATAACTTATTGAAAGTGGAAATTTTGAAACTCCAGTTTTTTCCCTAACCTCTTTTCCGACTGAAATTGCTTCATTAAATATTCGCTTCAACAATTTTCCTTCACAAAAATTTTTGTATGTATTTTTTACTTGTGAAAGAATTTGATGCTCCCCAAGAACCATGGAATCAAGTCCTGATGAAACTTTAAATAGATGTCTTACAACATCAAGCCCTGTTCTTTGTATCAAATATCCTTCTACATTTTCATCTAAATCAAAAGGTAGTTTTTTTAAATCTCCAATAAAATATATTTCTCTTCTATGGCACGTTTTAAGCACGGCGATTTCATCTACTTTACTTTTTAAAAGCTCAATAATTTCTTTTTCATCAAAATCAAACTTTTCCAAAATATAAAGAGGAGCATTTCTCCCTATGCCTATCATTTTTAGATTATTCAGCATCCTTTATCACCCTCATTAGTTCATCTATACTGCTTACCTTTTTCCTACCAACTTCTTTAGGTCTTTTAACAATAATCAAATGTATTCCAAGTCGTTTTGCAGCTTCTACCTTTTCAAAGAGATTACTCTCCTTTGTAACAACTACCTGGGCCTCTGTTTCTTTAAACAAAATATAATTAAGCTCCTTAGAAAACGGTCCCTGCATGGCTATTATATTTTTGGGTAAAATATTCAAATCCTCACAAACCTTTATTGATTCAACCGTTGGAAGTACCCTCACAAAAACATTCTTTGAATCAATCAAATCCTTATACACTGCCAAATTCTTAGTCCCTATGGTTAAGAAAATATTGTCAAAATCATAGCATTTTTCTTTTGCCTGACTGTGTCCTTCCACATATATTGCATTTTCATATGAAACTTTTTCTTCTTCCTCTAAGTACCTTATATAATCCACATTTAGTTCTTTTGAAACTGAAAAAGCTATTTTACTAATAATAGTTGCAAAAGGATGAGTTGCATCGACTATAACTTTGATATTGTTTTCCAAAATTAAACTCTTTAGACTTTCTCTATCAAGTTCTCCATATACAGCCTTTAAATTTTTATTTTCATTTATTAATTTTTTTCCATACTCTGTTTTTGTAGAAACTAGCACTTTATATTTTCTTGAAAGCGCATCTGCGACTTTTCTTCCTACACTTGTTCCAGATAAAACAAGTATCATTTGTACCACCTTGGTGTAATTAATCTTCCAAAATTTTCGTATGTATATTTGTTTCCAACTATCACTGTTGTATTCATGTCTATAAAATCGATGTTTTCAAATATTTGAGAAAGCTCTATTATTCTCATACTAAAATCTGCTCTGTAGCAATTTTTTACTAATGCTACTTTTGTTTTAGCCGGCTTGTTATCCACAATAACCTGAAATATTTCTTTAGTTTTTTCCAATCTAACCTTGCTTATGGGGTTATAAATAACCATCACAAAATCTACCTTGCAAGCAAGTTCAACTCTTTTCTTTATCTCTGAAATGTCCACGTTATAATCTGAAAAGCTCAAGACAACAAAATCATTGCTTATAGGTGATCCCAAAATGCTAGCACAGGCATTTAAAGCAGAAATACCAGGAATAATTTCAACATTATCTGTTAAATTTAGAATTATACTTGAAAGGCTGTAAATACCAGGATCTCCCCCACAGACAAGACAAACATCTTTTCCTTCATTTGACAACTCCACTGCTCTTTTACATCTTTCCTCTTCTTGTCCCATTTTGTATTTGTATATCACTTTTGATTTTATTAACTCTGCAATTTGCTCGACATATTTTTCATAACCTATTACCACATCACATTTTTCTAACGCATCCTTTGCCCTAAACGTTAAATACTGCAAATCACCTGGTCCAATTCCCACAAGTTTTATCATCATATATCACCTATCCTGATAAATTGAAAGTACCATTCCATCTTTTTTTGAATAAAACAGTTCCTTTCCCATGTTACTTTCAAGGTACCCAACTGGTCTTGCAACTGACCCCACACCAATTATTTTTTTTACAAACTCTGAGCCTTCAAACAAACTTTCAACCTTTTTAATATCCTCAACCGAATAAATCTTAAGCGGTACATTTAAATACTTTGAAAGTTTTAGCAGCGCATCTTCTTTCTTTTTTAATTCGATAGTTGCAATTGCTCTAATGCTATTTTTTGACAAATTTAAAAATACAAGCGAGCTTTCAACAAATTGCAAAAGCTTTTTAAATTCTAAATTTTTCTTGCAACCTATGCCTACTACTAGATTTTTTGGCCTTAATATGACATGTGGTTTTTTGGAAAAAACAACTTTGTTTGTAATATAAACCTGTGCTGTTGAATCAATGTAGCTTTTACTTTCAACATCTATATCAAGTTCAGAATCTAATATGAAGTCGACATGTTCCTTGTTTACTATAGCTGCACTAACCTTTGATAGATCTTCTCGCCTTTCTATTTCAAAACCATACCTTTTGGCTATCATATCAATTGACTCAATACCATTTACATCTGATGCAGTAGTTATAACAGGTACAGCGTCTAAAATTTTTGAAAGCCTCTTTGCAAGTTCATTTGCCCCACCAACGTGTCCAGATAGGAGGCTTATAACAAATTTTCCTTTTTCATCTATTACAACTACTGCTGGATCCTCAAATTTATCTTTCAAACAATCTGCTACCACCCTTACAACGATACCTGTTGCCATGATAAAGACAAGAGCATCGTACATTTTAAAAATTTTCTTTACAAACCTTTTCAAAGGAAAATTTATAATTTTTGCTCCGTTAAATTTAAAATCTTCTTTTACATACACATCACATTCAATAGAATTAAAAAGTTTTTTTGAAAGTTCTGCACCGTTTTTAGTTATCGAAAGAACTGCTATCTTCATATTCTGACCTTCTATACATGTGAGAAAATGTTTTATCATACAATTTCGATCTTGTCTTAATATCTTCCAAGAAACGTCCCACATATATCAACGCTGTACTTTCAATGTTTCCTGCTTTTTCAACAATATCCTCAAGTGTACCACTTACGACATTTTCATCTTTCCAGCTTGCTTTGTACACAATTGAAATTGGTGTATTACTTGGATAATTTCTCTTTAAAATATCAACAATCTCTTTCAGGTATTTTACACTTAAAAACAAAACCAAGGTTGCATTGTGTTTTGAAAGTTTTTCTAGTTCTTCCGGGACATATGTTCTTTTTCCATACCTTGTAATAATGACTGTTTGGGTAATTTCAGGAACTGTAAGTTCTCTTTTCAAACTTGCAGCACCAGCAAATATAGAACTTACTCCAGGAATAATCTTGTATGGAATACCTTCTTTTTCTAAAAGCTCTATCTGCTCATTTATTGCTCCAAACAGCGATGGATCACCTGTATGAAGTCTTGCTATATCTTTATCTTTATACCGCCTTATTACTTCTAATATTTCTTCCAACGTCATCTTCGAGCTATCATATACCTTTGCATTTTTATCTGCAAAGTTTAATATCTCTGGATTTACAAGAGAGCCCGCATAAATAACAACTTGACAACTTTTCAATATCTTATATCCCTTCAAAGTTAAAAGCTCCGGATCCCCTGGACCTGCTCCAATAAAATAAACCATTTATTTTATCCCTCGCTTTGCAATAATTATCGAAAGATACCCAATACTTTCAGGAATATCTTCTACAAATACCCTTTCATTTTCAAAACCAAGGTTTTCAAAGATGTATATTTTAAAACCTTTATCTTTTAAAATATCAACTATTTTCAAAAAATTTCTGTTTGGCTTTATAACCACTATATTGTCAAAAATGTTAACTGCTTTTTCTAACAGTTTCAAATTAGTTCCTGGAACAACTGAAATACCTTCGTCTTTTAACGCAATTGGCAAATTAATCTTCGATGCTGCTAAAGAAAAAGAAGTAATCGTTGGAAATACCTTTATCTCTATTTCATATTTTTTTGCAACATCCATTATGTAAAGAAACGTGCTATAAAAAAGTGGATCCCCGATTGATACAAAAGAAACATTTTTATTTTCTAAAAGTGATTTTAAAATCCTTGAGACATCTATCTTTATGTCTTTCCCCATTGGAAAATCAATAAATTCTATATCTTTTTGAACATATTTTTTAACCAGCTCTGCTGCAATTGACCCGCTTTCCGTTCTTGGGCAAAATATATATTTAGAACTTTTAAGTGCCTCAATAGCCGCCAATGTAATATTATCTTCTGGGAAAATTCCAACACCAAATAGTATAAGGATTCACCTCCAAACGGTAATTATAAATATAGGGTTTCTTGCTATAAACATTCTTTTTTTATGTGAACTTAATTTTGTTACTCCAACCTGTATTATTTCTTTCTTCTGCTCTTTGTAAAAATTATCAATCATATACAATGTTTCAAGCGTTATAGATGTTGCTACAATTATTCCACCATTTAAAATTTTTCTTTCTACAGTCGTTAATAATTCAAGAGTCTTATCCTCACTTCCCCCTATAAATACCTTTGTCGGAGAAGGAAGAGCTTCAAGAGCCTGTGGAGCTTCTCCCAATATCACATCAATATTTTTTGCTTTTGCCCGCCTTATATTTTCGTTTATTGTCTTTACCCTCTCCAACTTTTTTTCAACAGCAAAAACCTTCTTGCACAAAAAGGAGGCTTCTATTGAAACTGCTCCACTTCCTGCACCTATGTCCCAAAATACATCCTTTTTATTCAAATTAAGCTTTGAATACACAATTGCCCTTATTTCAGATTTAGTAATAGGTGTATTTTCATGCAAAAAAAATTCATCATCAAAATACATAAGATCTACTCCCCGAGAAGAAGAACAAGATTTATTCCAAATTCATATTCATACTCTGCAAGTTCTTTCAAAGTAAATCTACAAATCTTTTCATTCTCATACGAAAGATTTTCTCCTACAAAGATCACGTAATCAGTACAACTTGCTTTCCTCAAATCTTTTGCTATCTTTTGCGGCGTATTTACCTTATCAGTAAAAATGAATATCTTTTTGTAGTTTAATATTTCTTCTAACTTTCCTTTTCTTCCATGAAAGCTCACAATCTTTGCATCATTAAGAGAGACTTTTAATTTAGATGCCATGTATTGAACACAACTTATTCCAGGGATAATTTCAATTTTTTCTTTTCCAAAGTTTTTAAGTAACGTGTTGGCTATTCCATATAACAATGGATCACCAGAGGCAAGAATTACTACACCATCTCCTAATTTATCAATGCTTTTCAGATCAAAATTCCTATCATACGGTATTTTTTTGGCCCTTGTATCAAATTGTTCAAGTAATCTTTGGCCTCCTACCAGCACTTTAGCTTCTTTAATTTTTTTAAGAGCATAAGAAGTTAAAAGTTTTGGATTGCCAGGTCCAACTCCAACCACCGTTATCATTTAAAATCACTCCAGGTCTTTGCAAGATGCCCTTTTTTTAGTGAAAATATCTCAACTTCTACCTCAAGACACCCCTTTACGTATTGAGTGCATTTTTCTTTGATCCTTAGTGCAAGATTTTCAAAAAAATCTTTTCCAACTTTTCCTTCTATTAAATCGAGTATTTCTTCAGTTGTGTTTGCATTCATAACTTTTTCTAGAATACCTCTATCAAGTCCATACAATGAAAGGTAAGCAGTAAAAATCTCATTTCTTGCATCTGCAATGTAACTGTAGGTATTGAAAATTCCACCCGCTACTTTTATCATTTTTCCAATTTGACCCACAAGATATACTTTTTTTATTCTATGCTTGCAAGAAGATTCAAGAGCAAAACCAACGTAATTTCCCATAGTAACAAGCGGCATCTTAGAAGAAAGAGTTGTAAAATTTTTTCCATAATTTCCAAATACAAGACAAATTTCATTACTTTCGCTGCTTGCCATTGAAATTTCAAGATCTATTGTTTTTTTATACGCCTCATCTGACAAAGGCTCTACTATGCCTGTAGTACCAAGTATTGAAATACCTCCGATTATTCCAAGTTTGGGATTAAGCGTTCTTTTAGCAATGTATTTTCCTTCCGGTGCAAAAATTGTAATTTTTACATTTTCTCCTTCTGGTAAAACCTTCTTTACTTCACTTTCTATCATTTTTCTTGGAACAGGGTTTATTGCATAATCTCCTACTTGCAGTGGAAGACCTTTTTTTGTAACTACCCCTATCCCCTCTCCACCGGTTATTAAAAACTCTTTCGATTTTTCTGCTTTAGCATATATTATCATGTTGTGGGTAACGTCTGGATCATCACCTGCATCTTTTCTTACCCCACAAATAACTTCTCCTTCTTTTCTTTCGATGTAAAAAATATCAATCTCTATCTCTTTTCCAATTGGAAGATCTATTTTTACACTCTTTAAAATTTCATCGTTAAAGAGCATGTAAGTTGCTGCTTTAGCTGCTGCAGTTGCGCAAGAACCAGTTGTGTATCCATACCTTAATTCCTTTTTCATGCTACTCCTCCAACAGTCTAAAAAGCGCATTAACAATTGCAACTGCTACTGTACTTCCACCTTTTCTACCTTTTGTAATAATAGAAGGTACATCAAGCAAATTTAAAACTTCTTTCGACTCTTGTGCTCCAACAAAACCTACAGGAACACCTATAACTAGTTTTGGTAAAAATGATGAATTTTCAATATATGAGCAAAGAGTAAATAATGCAGTTGGTGCATTTCCAATAACAAAAATATCGTTATTTTTTTCCTCAACTGCTTTTTTCATAGCAAGAATTGAACGTGTACAATTGGAGATCCTTGCTTGATTTATTACATCCTCATCATCTATGTAGCATTTTACTTTCACGTTATACTTTTCCAAGAATTTTTTACTTATTCCAGCCTTAATCATCTTTGTATCAACTACAATATTGGCACCGTTTTTCACAGTTTCTTTAAAAACTGATATAGGATCATTTTTAAATCTTAAGAGTTCTTCAAATTCAAAATCGGCAGTTGCATGGATTACCCTTGTTACAATATCCAAGTAACCTGGTTTGTGTTCTTTTTTCAAATTTTTTCTTATAATTAAAAAACTCTTTTTCTCTATTTCAAAAGGATCAGTATACTTCACTTTTTTCAATCCTTTCAAAAAGAATATCTGAAACCTTTTTGTCGTACAAAATAGGTTTTAATATCTTGAACTTTATTGGATATTTTTCTAAAATTTCTGGAATATCTTTTTTTATATGCATTCCTTCAAATAAGAAAAGTGGAAGAACAACTATTTCCTCGACCTTTTCTTTCAAAAATTCCTTTACAGCATCTTCAATACTTGGCTCGTTAAATTCCATAAAGCCCAATTTGCAATTTTTGTATTTTCTTTGTAAGTCTTCAAAATATCTGTATACAATCTCTTTTGTTTCTTGAACTCTACTACCATGAGCAACCAATAATATACCCTTCATTTTACATCCTCCAAATTCTGGTCAATTCCCTTTGAAACATTGGCTGAGTCAAAGGTAGCCATCTCCCTTATCATCTTTATAGCTGCTTCTATAAGTGGCATAGAAAGAACTGCTCCTGTTCCCTCACCAAGTCTCATATCAAGATCGAGAATAGGACGCAAATTTAAAGAATCCAATATAACTTTGTGACCTTTTACGTAAGATTTGTGTCCACTAAATACGTAATTTATAACATCTTTGTCTAAATAGTAGGAAATTAAAAATGCCGAAGTGGTGGGAAAACCATCAATTACGACAGGAACTTTAGAGTGTGCAGCTTCAAGTATAAATCCTGCCATTTCACCTATGCAGTATCCTCCAACCTTTGAAAGAACATCTATTGGGTCATTTGGATCAGGCCTGTTAACTTCAATTGCTCTTAATATTGCCTCTCTTTTCCTTTTAATTCCTTCGCTATCAAGCGGTGTTCCAATGTCGATAATATCATCAATGTTGTATCCAAATGCAACAGCAATCGCAGAAGCGGTTGTGGTGTTCCCTATCCCCATATCCCCCACAGCAAGAAGATCTGCTCCTTCCTCTATTGCCTCTCTTGCTATTTTTTTACCAAGCTCAATGCACTTTTCTGCTTCCTCTCTACTCATTGCAGGACCTTTTGTAAAATCTTTTGTACCATAACCGACCTTCATTTTTATCAATGAATGATTATCTTGAAAATCATAATCAACGCCTGCATCAACCACATAAACCTTTGCACCAACATGTCTTGAAAAGACATTTATTGCAGCACCACCATTTAAAAAGTTAAAAACCATTTGATAAGTAACATCCTTAGGATATGCAGAAACTCCATTTTCTACAACACCATGATCTGATGCAAAGACGTATACTCTCTTGTCGTTAAACAATTCTGGAATTTCTTTGTTTTGAATAAGTGCCATCTTTAGTGCGATGTCTTCTAGATATCCAAGACTTCTAACCGGTTTTGTTAAGTTATTTAGCCTATCAATAACCTTTTGTTTTAAATCCACAAAATCCCCCCTTTGAATATATCTAAACAAAAATTTCCACAAAAAGCCCCTAGCTTTTGTGGAATTGCTACACCTTAGGCAGGTCTCCCGGCTCCCGGATCAACCTACTCTCCACGCCTTCCCAGGAAATACTCCCAGTGGCATTCTGTGGATTTCGTCCCCGGTTACGGTTGCTGGGCAGCCCCGGCCTTTCACCGGCGTTCCCTTTTAAACCGCTTTGGTACCCAAGGTGTTAACATTATATTCAATTTTCTGTATGCATTATACCACCAATTTTTACCTTTATCAACTTAGACTTTTAGTTATAAACTTTGATTATTTGCAAATCTTGATTTAAAAGCACAAATTTTGCAGGATATCCTTCCTTTATTCTTCCCCCATCTATACCTACGCTCTTTAGAGCGTTATAAGAAGATACCTTTGATAAATCCTTTAATGAGCAATTAGTAACCTTTTTAAAGTTTCTCAGTCCATCACTAAATTTCAGAGTACTCCCAGCAAGCGCACCATTTTCTAGCCTTGCTATACCATCTTTGACTTTAACCAGTAACCCTCCAAGGTCATATATCCCATCCTTTAAACCTGCTGCAGAAATACTATCTGTTACAAGAATTATCCTATCAGGTCCAAGTAATTTATATACAAGTCTTAAAAAATCTTGCGAAAGATGTATTAAATCTGGAATAATCTCAACAAATGGTTTATAAAGAAATACGCCACCAACAATCCCTATTTCTCTGTGGTGAAGTTGTGGTAGAGCATTTGGAAAATGCGTTATCCTATTTACTCCAGCCTCATATGCTTTTTTGAAAATATCAAATGTAGCATTTGAATGCCCTATAGATGCTGCTACTTTATTTTCTTTTAGTATTTTCAAAAGTTCAAAAAAACCTTTAATTTCTGGTGCAATTGTCATAATTTTTATTCTTTCAAGGTCTATAATTTTTCCATCAAAATCAGTTATATACTTCTTGTTTTGAGCTCCAGCCCTTTCTTTGTTTATAAAGGGCCCTTCAAGATGTAAATAAAATAGTGAAGAATGCTTTGCTGAAGAAAATTTTTTAATAACCTTTTCTAACATTTTAAAATCCGCAGAAACTGTTGTTGGAAAAAGATAAGTAACGCCTTCTTTTTCAACAAGATCTGCCCATTGTTTAAATTCTTCTTTTGTACTCTGCATACAATCTATTCCCATGAATCCGTGTGTATGTGTATCAGCAAACCCTGGCATTAAAACGTATTTGGGAGTACAATCATATTTTCTTATACTCAATATTTTATCTTCAAACTCAATGCTTCCTGTAAATTCTCCATCAATAGGATCCACAATAAGGACATTTTCAATTAACATATTTTCACCTTCAGATTATCACACTTTTTGAAAGTTTTTCTGGTTTGTCTGGGTTTAAACCTTCAACTACGGCCTTTTTAAATGACAGAACTTGAGAAAATATCATTTTTAAAGGTGTCTCAAGTCCATTATCGTATTCTATATCAATATCACCATTTCTACCTAGAAGTATTACTTTAGTATATTTTTCGAGATCTTTCTTTAGATTATACTCATTTTCCGTATCTTTTGAGTTTATAACAACAAGGGAATGTTCAGAAATTCTTGAAACAGGTCCATGTCTATACTCAAGAGGTTCATGATATTCTACAAATTGCTTTGCCATCTCTTGCATCTTTAATGCTCCTTCTTTTGAAATACCATATTCCTCATCAAACCCCAAAAAGATAAAGTGATTATATTTTTTTAAATCAAGATTTTCTATAAATTTCTCAGATTCCTCCAGTACTTTACTTGCCTTTTCAACAATACTATACCTTTTCACTAGAAAATGCAAAATAGAAACAAAGGAACCAGTCATAACTATGCTTTCTTCGTGTAAAAAGTCAAACACAAACGTTTCATCACAAATCTTTTCAAGAGTTGTTCCTTTTTCGCATGTAATACCAATTGTATGTACTCCCTTTTCTTTAAAAATCTCTGCTGCTTTTACAGTTTCAGTTGATTCTCCAGTGCGCGAAATAAATATACCTACATCGGCATCTGGAACATAGTTAAAAGTTATAACCTTTCCACCAGTTAAAACTTTGGATTTGATCCCAAATTTTTCAAGGATGTATGAAGCAGTCAAAGAAAGGTTAAATGATGAACCACAACCAACAAAAATATATCTTTTTTCTTTGTTAAACTCAAAAGAGTAATTTTCAATTCTTTTCAAAAGTTCTGGAATTCGTTTTATTTCAGAATATGTATAGTTCATCCTTTTAAAGCCCCCTTTGTAATTCCTGAAATTATATGTTTTTGGAATGCAAGAAAGATTATTATAACCGGCAACCCTATTATAGACGATGCCGCCATAAGTCTTGGCCAATCTATCTGATTTAGCTTCTGATACAGGGCAAGTCCAACCTGTACCGTCCTCATTTCTCTTGAATTTGTCATAACAAGTGGATAGAAAAGATCATTCCACGTGGCAATAAATGTATTTATAGCCATCACCGCTATTGCCGGTTTTGAAAGCGGGAAAATTATTTTAAAAAGAATTTGGAATGTATTTGCACCATCCACATAAGCTGCCTGCTCCAATTCTATAGGAAGTTGCTCTATATACTGCTTTAATAAAAATATACTAAACGGTGTCACAAGCATAGGAACCGTTAAGGCAAAATATGTATCTATCCAACCTATATTTTTCATTATGATAAATATTGGTATAATCGTAACTTGAGGCGGTATCATCATCGTTGCAAGAACTATTGAAAAAAGCACATTTTTTCCAAAGAACTTTCTTCTTGCAAACGCATATGCAACCATAGTAGAAAATATGATATTTCCGATAACTACTATCGTAGAAACTATCAAACTGTTAAGGATATACCTTGAAAACATATCTTCTTTTAACACATTGATAAAATTAAGCAATGTTGGAAATTTGTATTTTACCTTTACATCATCAAGGTAATACTGACCATCAAAATTAAAGACCAATTTTGATACATATTTTAAATTTATCTCCTTCAGGTCTTTATAATCAATAATATATTTTTTCCACTCACCAGTTGCCTTAAAGTTTTTTGAAACGCTCTTTGAAAAAGCATCCCTTATTTCGACTGAAAAATCTCCTTCACCTTTTACCCAGAATTCTATATACTTTGCAACACGTAAATCCAATTTATCAACAAGAAGCTCTACTGGACCACTTGCCAAAATTGATCTAGTACTTTGTGGCGATTCATTTACAATTGAAATTTTTCCTTTTGATTTTACTTTACGCCTCAAATAACTCATATATTTAATTTCAAAGTCATTTATATACCTTTCTTTTATAACTTTTGTAAGATTACCACTTGGAATAACTGCCGTATAAAACATGGAGAACATTGGAAAAAGAGAGATTATAAGCAAAATAAACATTATTGTTAGCAAAATCGCCTTCTTCATATACTTTCACTCCTAAGTAATTTTCCCTGTACCAGTGTTACAAGGAAAATAATTAACACTAGAACGTATGCAATTGCAGAAGCATACCCCATTTCAAAGTTTCTAAACCCAACAATGTACAAGTAATGTACAATAGTTTGAGTTGAATTCATAGGTCCTCCACCTGTCATGGTAAAGATCTCAGAAAAGATTTGAAATGATCTGATCGTATTTAACGCAATAACAAAATACAAAGTTGGCTTTAAAAGTGGTAGTGTTATTTTAAAAAAGATCTTTGATTTACTTGCACCATCTATTGCTGCAGCTTCATATAATTGCTGCGGTATACTCTGAAGACCTGCAAGAAAAAGTATGGTATAATAACCAATAGCTGCCCATACGTCCATTATCATTATGGACAAAAGTGCAGTTTTTGTATGAGCAAGCCAGCTTGTAGGAATGGGATTCATTCCAAAAAACTCCAACATTTTATTAAAAAATCCATCTGCGCTGTAAAGATACATCCATGTGGTTGAAATAACCACCATAGAAACAACTGTTGGAAGAAAAAAGCCAGCTTTAAATAAATCCTTTAATGGTAGAAACTTACTGTTTATTAAAACGGCAAGTAATAAAGAAATCACCGTTGTAAAGGGAATAGTTCCAACAACAAATATAACCGTATTCTTAAGCGCTGTTAAAAATACTTCATCATGAAACATGCGTATATAATTTTTTAAGCCTACAAAATTAAAATCTGGACTTAAAGCTGAGTAGTCAGTAAAACTCATGAAAAACGAGTAGGCAATAGGAAAAACTCCAAAAGCTGCAAATAGTATCAAAAAAGGTAGCAGAAGCAAAAACGTTTCAACATTGTATCGTGTTTTTCTCTTCAAAATAACCACCCCAAAATCCCCTGCCTTTTGGGCAGGGGAAATTTTTATTCTTCTCCGTCTAAAATCTTTTGAATTTTCATGTTGTACTCAAAGAGTGTGGTATCAATATCTGCATCTTGGAGTATTATTTTTTCAATTGCTTCGGTTAATACTGCCTGAACTTTTGGCCATGCAGGAATAGATGGAACAGGTTTTGCATATTTATTTTGTTCATAGAATACCTTGTGCAATGGATGGTCTTCAAACCATGGGTCGTTTCCTGCATCTACATGTGATGGGAATATTGCAGGCCAAATCATTGCAACTTCCATTGCAATATCTGGTCTTATAAGAAATTCTACAAGTTTTTGTGCTTCTTTTTTATGCTTAGAATGCTTCATTATTGCAAGAACTTCTGCTCCTGCAAATGATGCATGTGTACCATACCATGCTGCTGGCTTTGGTATAAATACAACGTTAAATGGTGTTTCTGGATAATTTGTTTCAAGGTAGTCAATATCCCATGCACCACTGACATATAGCCCTATCTTTCCTTCGCCAAATGCCTTTGCAAGGTCTGCTTGTTTTGTCTTCAATGAAACCTTAGATAACGCCTTATAAAATTCTGCTGTTTCTTTTACCTTACAAGAAGTAAGAAGTGCTCTCTTTCCATCTTCCGTAATAATATCTCCACCTGTTCCCCAAACTGCCGGTAAGAACCATTGTTGCCATGGGCTATAATTTTCTCCAGCTGGCATTCCAAAACCGTAGATATCGTCTGATAATTCATTTATCTTTTTTGCTGCTACATAAAGTTCTTCCCAAGTCTTTGGAGGATTGTCAGGATCAAGACCAGCTTTTTCAAAAAGTTCTAAATTGTAAAAGAGAGCCCTTGTTCCAAGAAGCCATGGAACTGCCCAATAGCTTCCTTGATAGTATACCGTGTTCCATCCAACATAGTCTTTACCATAATTTTTGTAAAAGATATCCATACTCTCAAGTGCGTTTCTTTCTGCAAAATTTGCAACCCATGTGTTTCCTAACTCTACAACATCTAGATCTTCTCCTCCAGCAATTGCAGTCACTATCTTGTCAAAGCCATTAGCCCATGAAAGTTGTACGTATTCTACTTCAATATCTGGATTTTCTGCCATGAATTTTTCAAGAACCTTTTTTGCATGTTCATCGTTCATCATAAATCCCCAGAATGTTAACTTCGTCTTTGAAAAACTAAGTAGTGCAACTACAACCAATAAAACTACCAAAATACGCTTCATAGTAACCCCTCCCCTTTAAAAAGTTGTAAAACATGATATATTGAAATAAGCTTTGAAGAATACGGATTTACATATTCAACATCTTTTTTCAATACATCTCTTAAAAAAATATAAATAACACGCTTTGCATTAACATTTTCAACTTTGTCTAAAACAAAATATATAACTGTATCCTCATTACTAATTTCTGAGCTACTTGTATAAATTTTTGCGTCTTTAAACTCTTCTTTTATTAAATTTCTTAGGTATTTAAGATCCTTCTGGGAAGTATCTGCAAGGCTGAGATTTTTTGCTTGGGGGATTAAAAACGATGGATTTTCAACAGGAGAATCTAATTTAAAATCAATTGCTTGCTTTGCAATTTTAGATAAAAACCTTGTAGGATAAGTGTCTGATACATATTTTTCTTTTATCTTCTTTATTTTTTCAACCTTTTCTTTTAAAAGTTCAATATCCAATTCTCCACTTTTAACCATGGAATTAAAGGTTTCTATCAGATAATAATGATTTTCAACATCTCCAATAAGGATTATGTCTCCATCTGCTTCAAAGAATCTTTTTATAACTTCTTTTGGTGAATAATTTTTGTAGAGAGCTTTCATTTCAAACGCATCAGAAATTATTAAACCTTTATATCCAAATTTTTCCCTTAATATACCCTTTAAAATCTTCTTTGAAAGAGTGGCAACTACTTCATCTAATTTTGGGTACATAACATGTGCAGTCATTATAAAATCAACATGCTTTGATAGTTCTTTAAATATCATCATATCTTCATCATTTTCATCAAAATCAAAAACTACTGGAAGAGTGAAGTGGGAATCCTCTTTTGCTTTTCCATGTCCTGGAAAATGTTTTAAAGTAGGGGCAATATTTTCATCTAAAAGCGATCTAATAAACTCCAGCGCACGCGCCATTACAATCTCATGATCATCGGAATATGCTCTAAACCCTGTAACATGGCTCGAATTTTCATGTTTTACATCAACAACAGGTGCAAAGACCATATTAAACCCATGTAGCTTCAACATATGAGCAAGGTAGCTTCCAAATTCGGATGCTCCCCCCACCTTTCCAATTGCCATATTTCCAGGTGATGGAAATATATTTGGAACAGTCTCAAGTTGCCCTCCTTCATGGTCACTTGATATAAAAAAGTGATATCCTTTATCAAACAGTGAATATATTCTTTCCATGTTAATCTGTAATTTAAACACATCATTCATATTCTCAGGATACAAAATTATTCCACATGGATTAATTCTTTCAAGCAAATCTTTATCAAACTGATTTTGAAAACCTATAAAGAATAAATTACCAAAATCATTCATTTAAAATCACCTTCTTACAGAAATACTCAATTCCTTCTTCTTTTAAAAACATATTTTTTAACACATTTATTGCCGCACCCTCTGCATTCACAAATTCCCTAGCATCTTCAATAACTATTTCCATCTTTCTATGTTCATACATATATACTTGCTCTACTATAAAATCTCTTAAATTTTCAATACCTGAAATTAAAGTAATATTACCACCTATAACCACAATTTCTGGATCTAAAATACTAGAAATTTGTCCTATCTTTTTTGAAATATCCACAAAAAATTCATCTAAAGAAACCGATTTTTTCAAAAATTCTTCATATGAAATCTTTTTATTATAAATACTTTTATTAAGCTTGTATTCACCAGAAAAATTGCTGTGACCATAATATGGTTTTCCATCAATAACAATTCCAACGCCAAAACCAACTGGTTCATTTACATAATATGGAACAGACAATTGGAAATAAACTATATTTTTACTTTCAAGACTATATCTTGTTGCACCACAAATAGAATCTTTCTCTACAAAAATTGGTATGTCCAATAAAAGAGTATTTTCAAGATTAAAATTTTTTAAAGAAAGGGCTTCAGAAAAAACTACCGTATTATTTTCAATGATACCTGGAATAGAAATTCCAACACCAAGAATATCTTCGTTTTCTTTAACAATTTCTCTTAAAATGAAAGCTATATTTTTTTCATTAATCTTTTGCACAATCTTTTTTTTATCTAAAACATTAGAAAACAAATCAGTTTTTACACATTCAATACCATCTTGCTCTACAGAAATTCCCAATATGTGTCCTAATTTTTCGTTAAATGAATAAACAATTGTTTTTCTTCCTCCCAAATTTGAAGGAGATAACTCATCTGTTTTAATCAAAATATTTTTTTCTCTAAGCTTTGAAATATTTCTCGACACAGTAGATTTTTCTAAACCTAAATCCAGAGAAATACTCTTTGCAGTAACAACTTTATTTTTCCAGCTATAGCTTATTATTTTTTTCAAAGAATCTGTTATCATTCTACCTACCCCTTTATGTTAGTTGGTTGTTTCAATCAACTAACATAATTATACAAAAAAGATCCCCATATCTGTAAAGTCTTATTTTAGTCCAAAAAATTCTTTCTAAACTAATTAAAAAGAAAATTCTCTTATTTTCTTTCATATTCAAAGAAAAAAGCCCTCATTTAAGAGGGCTTTTGTCAAAAACAACTTCTTATTACCACCACTTTTGAAGATCAAATGTTAATTTAAGATTATTTCCATCTTGTGTAACTTCAGGCATTCCACTTTTTTGAACATCTGCAAGTGCAATATCATTTTTTGTATATTCAATAGTTACTGTGTACACTCCACTTCCACTATCAGCTACAGATACTGTAAATCCATCTGGAATTGAGTTAAGATATTTTCCTTTTAAATCATTATCTACATTCAAACTTGTTGGGTCATCAGGATTATTAGTATTAAACCAATTTTCTACCGCAGACTTTATCGCCCTAAAGTTTTGTGCTACCTGACTTGCTTTTGCCTTCTTTACTGCGTTTAATGCAAGTGGTGTTGCAACTGAAAGTAATGCGGCAATAACTGCCAAAACGATCAAAAGCTCAACTAAAGTAAAACCTTTTTTCATTTTCATATGTTCCCCTCCCTTTAAATTTAGTAAATAACTTTCTGAAGATATTTTACCAAAAAACTTTATTATCATCAAATTTAATAAAAGATTGATGTTGTTTTTCACTTTGTTTAAAACATACATTTTCATCTTCTTTAAAACCTTATATATACTAAACAGCTAAAAATAGATGTTTATTATCTGTTTATTATATTATCGACCGACAAATTAAAATTTTGATTGAAATTTATATTTAGATTTTATCATAAATCTTTTTAAAACCAAAATAAAAGTTGTCTTAAAATGATTTTTTGTGTTCTTTGTTTTTAATCAATGTTTTTTATAGTTTTTAAAGTATATTGTTAATGTTAGAATATTAATGACTAATACAAAATAAACAGGAGGGATATTTCATGTGGGAAAACGTTAAAAAGACTGACCCTGAAATATATGATGTTATATTAAAAGAATGGGAAAGACAAGAATACGGACTTGAACTTATTGCTTCAGAAAATTTTGCATCACTTGCTGTAATTGAAGCAATGGGAAGCGTTTTAACTAATAAATATGCAGAAGGATATCCTGGAAGAAGATACTACGGTGGCTGTGAATGGGTAGATGTTGCTGAAAAGCTTGCAAGAGATAGAGCAAAAGAATTGTTTAACGTAAAGTACGCAAATGTTCAACCACATTCAGGCTCACAAGCAAATATGGGAGCATACTTTGCCGTTTCCGAACCAGGAGATACTATAATGGGAATGTCGTTAAGTCATGGAGGTCACCTCACCCATGGTGCTTCTGTAAACTTTTCTGGAAGAATATATAACGTCGTTCCATACGGTGTAAATCCTGAAACCGAAGTAATCGACTATGATGAGGTTAGAGATCTTGCCTTAAAACACAAACCAAAGATTATAGTTGCCGGAGGAAGTGCCTACTCAAGAATAATTGACTTTAAAAAATTTAGAGAAATAGCAGATGAAGTTGGAGCATATCTCATCGTAGATATGGCACATTTTGCTGGTCTTGTTGCAGCAGGAATTTATCCAAATCCTGCAGAATATGCTCACATAGTAACAAGTACTACTCACAAAACATTGAGAGGTCCAAGAGGTGGTATGATATTAACCAATGATAAAGAATTGTACAAAGCAATAAATAAATCAATATTCCCTGGAATTCAGGGTGGACCATTAATGCATGTAATTGCTGCAAAAGCTGTTTGTTTCAAAGAAGCATTAACAGACGAATTTAAAGAATATCAAAAACAAGTTGTAAAGAACGCGAAAACACTTGCAGCAGAACTTGAAAAAAGAGGCTTGAGGATTGTTTCAGGTGGAACAGACACTCACTTAATGCTCGTTGATCTTAACCCACTAAATGTTACTGGAAAAGCTGCAGAAATTGCACTTGGAAAATGCCACATTACAGTAAACAAAAACACCATTCCAAATGAAACAAGATCTCCATTTATTGCAAGTGGTATAAGACTTGGAACACCAGCACTTACAACAAGAGGAATGAAGGAATCTGAAATGGAAGAAATAGCAGAACTTATTGTAGATGTACTAAAACATGTAAAAGACGAAGAAGGAAATGTAGATGAAGAAATCATTGAAAAAACACAAAAGAAGGTAAAAGATCTCTGCACTAGATTCCCACTTTATGAAGGAAAAATTAAGTTATAATAAATAGATGCGTCCCAGCTGGGACGCATTCTTATTTTTTACCCTTTAAGAAATCTTTATCTGGATAATACTCAGATTTTTCTGTTTCAAGACAAATTCTAAATTTAACTTCTCCAACTTTTTCATTTTTTGTATAAATAGTAAATGCCTTGTCCATAATGCCTTCTACAAAATATTCTCCATCTTTTAATTTTAAAGCTGTCGGAATGAGAAAATCATCTAGTTCAAGTTCTAGATCATCACTTACAAGTATCATGTTATCAAGCATTCCCGCTGTTATTGCAAACATCTTTTTTTGATTTGTTGTAAGATTCGTCTCCGTTTTTCTAAGAAGCAAACAATCTGGATCATTCCACCAAAGTTTTTTGTTCATAAAATACCTTGTTATTGTATTGCGAAGCGCGCTATATGCATTTGGTCCTAAATTATCCGGAATTTTTGGATCATAATAAGGTGCTGTATCAGGACCAATTCTCATTCCATCAACATAACCGATTGACGGAAGAAGAGGAGCTCCACACCCAAGGATGAAATTGTCATTTACCGTTTTCCTTATTTTTTCCATTCCAAGCCTATATGCACGAATGGGGGATATATTTTGATATCTTTTTCCAGGAATTGCACCTGCAAATAAGAAATCTATTTTAAAATATTCAAATCTTGAATCTTTTAGAACTTTAAAAAGAGTTTCAACAAAATCTAAAACTTCTGGATTACTCAGATCAAGTGCGTAGATATTTTTTCCCCAATTTTGATACGCTACCTTTGGATTTCCATCATCATCTTTTACAAGCCAATCTTTGTGCTCTTTAAAAATGCTTGAAGTTTCAGATACACTAAATGGAGCAAGCCATATTCCAGGAACAAATCCAAATTTCTTTATAGTCTCTGCCATTTCTTTTAACGATGGGAAACTTTCTTTTGGCTGCCAATCTCCTATGTCTTTTTGCCAAGAATCATCTATTTGAAAAACTTCAAATGGATAATTTTTAGCAAGTTCAAGATTTTTCAAAACATCATTCCAAGTAAGTTTTTCAAAATAATAATACCAACTTGACCAACCTACAGGATTCCATTCCTTAAATTGTGGTTTGTTATAATCTCTAAGGAGTTCTCCATACTCTCTCAAAAGCATATCAATATTTCCACTCAAAACAACTAGTGGTTCTGTTTCAGTATAATCTTCAAATTCTTCTTCAAAATAATCGATATACCCTTCTATTTTTCCATCCTTTATCAAAAAATAAGGATGGCCGATCTTTGATGACAAAAAACCGTATAATTTATCTTTCGTAGCAATAAAATAGTCACTAACAATATAATCTAGTAATAACTCAGGATTTGGATTAGGTGAAAACCTTGCTTTTTCAAGAAAATCTTTTGAAATATTAAGTTTAAAATCCTTAGGTATAACCTTTGTTGGTCCCCAACTTTGCCAGTTATTGATCAAAATATAATTATCATTTAATTCTTCCTCAAATACTTTAACTTTTCCAGGCTTTCCTTTGATTTTCTTTGATAGTATCTTTCCATTTTTAAGTTCTTTAATTATTTCCATACAATCCCTCCAAATATAGTTTAATTATATTCTACCATTTTTGGCTGTTGAATTGTAACACAATGTATCATACCTCCATATTTATATAATTCTCTAACATCGATACCTACAACTTTTCTTTTAGGAAAAATATTTTCAAGTATTCTTAAAGCAACGCTATCATTTGGATCATTATATACTGGTACTAAAACAACTTTATTTGCAATATAAAAATTTACATATGAACCTTTATACCTCAAGTTTTTTCCATTTTTCAAAGTCACATTATTTTTTGTAAGTGGTAAAAAAACAAAATCAAATTTCTTTCCTTTGTTATTTTTCGCAGAATATAAAATTTCTATATCACTTTCTGAAAGTCCCCATTCTATTAGTTCTTCTCTTTTCATCGTTATTATCTTATCCTTATAAACTTTTGCAAAACCATCAATGTGAAAATCAGTGATGTCAATTCCTTTAACTCCTTCTAAAACTACAAACTTACTTGCTCCAAGATATTTATTTAAATAGAACTTTAACTCTTCAACTGACAAATTCGGGTTTCTATTTTTATTTAAAATAGCACTTTTGGTTAATAAACATGTACCATCGTCTCCCAATTCCACAGCACCTCCTTCAAGAACAATATCTTTAAGATTAATTATTTCCAAATTTAATAATTTTCCTATAAATTTTTTTAAGTTTTTATCTCTATTATATGGTACTTTCCCTCCCCAGCCATTAAATCCAAAATTTAATACCACTAAATTTTTATTTTCATCGTATACAAAAAAAGGCCCAGTATCCCTTATCCACACATCATCTGTTTTATATACAAAAAACCTTACATTTTCCATATTTGCTTTAGACCTTTCTAAAATCTTTGACACTCTATACTTTTCATTTCTATCGTATACAATAATGCATACTTTCTCTGAAAAACTTAAATGCTTTGCCATCTCAATCCATATTGGCTCAAGTTCATCTCTATACTTTTCTCCATATGTGTGTTCATGAGGCCAAACAAGCCATGTAGTTTCATGTTTAAAATATTCTGCTGGAAATTTGTAAATCCCTTCAGCGTAAGTTAACAAAAAATTGAAATACAAAAGGAATAACAAAATCTTTTTCATAAAAATCCCTCCCATAGTCATTTTTGACTATTTAACTCTAAGGGAAAAATACATAAAATTCAATTCTTATACAATTTTTATATATTTTTATATAAAAAAACAAAATTTTATATAACTTTATACCTCAAGATTACTCAAAATTTTGAAAAATACATTTTTTCATGATATAATATATACAAACGTATACTTGGAGGGGTTGATATGACACTTGAGGAAAAACTAAGTATTCTTTCTGCTGCTGCAAAATACGATGTTTCATGCTCTTTTGGGAAGAGAAAAAAAGATTTTGTGTACTACAGCGTAGCAAATGGCAGGTATGTTCCTATATTAAAAATACTATTTTCAAATGCATGCATATACGATTGTGCATATTGTATAAACCGAAAATCAAATAACATAAAACGTGCAAGTTTTACGGTGGATGAAGTTGTAAAACTAACTGTGGATTTTTACAAAAGAAATTACATAGAAGGTCTTTTTTTAAGTTCGGCTATAATAAAGGATCCAAACTATACTATGGAGCAATTGGTAAATGTTGCAAAGAAACTAAGAGAAGAAGAAAAATTTCCTGGTTACATTCACTTAAAAATAGTTCCAGGAGCAGACGATACATTAGTTGAAAAGGCTGGAATGTACGCAGACAGGGTAAGTATAAATGTAGAATTTTTAAAAAAAGATGCATTTTTTAATCTTACACCTGAAAAAAAGCCAGAAGCAATACAAAAACCATTACAAACTTCCGCAATTAAATATCTTCAATACATCGAAGAAAAAAAGAAATATTCACATGTAAAGCCTTATTCTCCTTTGGGACAAACAACACAGATAATAGTTGGGGCAACTAACGAATCAGATAAAAAAATTATAGAATTTTCAAGCAAACTCTATAAAATATATAAACTTAAAAGGGTGTATTATTCAGGGTATATAGCCATAAACAAAGATAAAAGGCTTCCACAAAGGAGTGAAAATTCTTTAAGAGAGCACAGATTGTACCAAACAGATTTTCTCATAAGGTTCTACAATTACTCTATAGAAGAAATTTTTGATAATTCTGAAAATCTTGATTTAAATATCGATCCAAAATCTTTGTGGGCCCTAAAACATCCAGAATTCTTTCCAATAGATATATCCAAAGCAACATTTGACGAATTAATAAGGATCCCCGGGATTGGCCTTAAATCTGCTCAAAAAATAATCATGCTCAGAAAACATGGAATACTTAACTTTGACACTCTAAAAAAGGCAGGAATTTCTCTAAAAAAAGCAAAGGACTTCATCTCTATTAAAGGAAAAAACTTTAAAACTTCAAAGACTTATATGCCCTTATTTGAATTTTCTAAAAATGGGTGGGATTTGTAAATGATGGTATCATATGATGGAACCTTTAATGGACTGCTTAAACTAATTCAATTTTGCTATAAAAACAACATAATACCAGATTTTGTCTTAAAAAAAGAAAGGAAAATATCAATTCTTATCGATCTTTCTGAAATAGAATTTACTAAAAAATTCATACACGACAGTTATATTTTTCTACCATTTCTTTCTGAAATAAAAAATATTGAATCGCTAATTATAAAATATGTTATTACAAAAAATACCTTTTTAGAAAAAACTCTTAGAAAAATTTCTAAAGATGTATTGACTGAATTTGAAAAAATTAAAAGAAAGCTCTACTTTTTAGAACACAACGGAGTATTTATATCTTCATTTTCCTCTAACTCGAATATAATAGATCTTTTATTTTTATACTTTCTTGAAAGACTAAAAAATGAAAAATTCATTATATACGATGAAAAAAGAAATATCGTTATTAGTTATAATAACCGAACAAGAAAAGTATTAAAAGAAAATAGAGTAAATCTTTTTGTAAAAAGCTACGATCCTGCTCTGCATCTTTGGAATATATATCAAAAAAGTATTACCGCATAACTATTTTCCCCTTTTCATTTTATACATTAAATCATCTGCTTTTCTAATAGCGTTGTCTATATTATTATCTTCAATCTTTGAAATACCCCATGAAAATGTTGGTGAAAACTCAAAGGATTTTTTAAACTCTTCAAGAATTTTTTTCATTAAATCTTTTGCTATACTCTCATCTTTGTTTTTCAAAACAACTAAAAACTCATCTCCACCCATTCTAACAAGAAGATCTGAAGAGCTAATATATGACTTAATTATACTTGAAAGTTTTTGTAATACCTTATCTCCAACATCATGCCCCAGCGTGTCATTGATTTGCTTAAATTTATTTAGATCAACAAAAACCAATACATCTCCTTTTTTCAAAAAGTTACTATTTAAAACTCCCCGGTTGTATGCACCAGTTAATTTGTCTATAATACTCTGTGCGTATAATATATTTACCTCCGTAGATTTTTCTTTATATTCAAAAAGAATGTTAAACACAAAACTTAAATATATAGCTATTACACCGTATGGAGAAAAAAATCTAGCCGGCACATTTAAAATCATAACTAGAGCATCGTGAGATACAGTTATTGCAAAAAATGATGAAAAAATCATATCAAGAGGTATATACGCTCTAAAAGTTATATATACTAAATACAAAGAATCAAGTATTAAAAGAGGAGATACATATGTTGAAACTAACTTTAGCTGATAATCGGAAAATGTTAGCAACACAGAAACTCCCGCAGCAAAATTCAAAATTGACACAATTTTTGCAATTTTACTTACCTTTGAAAAATTATAAACCTCAAATCCAACTATTATTAATAAAAGCGAAAAATATGCAGTTGATACAAATATTTTCCTTAATGGAAACCAAAAACTTTCAAATGACAACAAATCAAAAAGCCAGACCGTTGCAAAAATACTCGAGAGCCCAAAATAAACATATGCATTTTTTCGCAAAAAATTTGCGTTTTTCGAAAGCATTAAAAGCAGTATACCAAGAGTTAACACAAGACCTATCGATATATTTATTAAATTATCCGTTAAAAATCTTAAAAAGACATATTTTTTTCTTTCACCCTCTTTTATCAAATAAAAACTATCAAGCCCTATTGAATAAACTCCGCTAATTTCAACTTCCAAGCTATTTATATTATTTGGAATCTCAAACAACATCGGCACAAACCAAGAATGCGCATTTCTATCGTTAAATCCATATTTTCCAATTAATTTCCCTGAAGAATAGACTTTAATATATGAACAATCAACATATGGGAAATATACATAACTATATCCATTTGGAATTTGAAATTTCAAATGGAATGTCCTTCTTGAATTTAGAGTTGAAGAAATCGGAAGAGAAATTCCATTCTCCGCCTTTACTATTTTTACTCCTTTAGGATATGATAAATAATAAAAGGATATGGGAAAAAATGCAAATATGATAAAAGCTATCAAAAAGTATTTTAAATAAAATCTAAACATCAAAAAAACGCCTCCCACGTTTTATTTTAACACAAAAAAGCAGGATTTTTATCAAAATTCAACTTTTTACAAACTTAAAAAAGACTGATATAGTTTGACATAAAAAGAAAGATAGAATATAATTTTAGTGTATCGGGGTGTAGCGCAGTTGGCTAGCGCGCTTGCATGGGGCGCAAGAGGTCGCTGGTTCAAGTCCAGTCACCCCGACCAAAAGGCCGGGCTAACCGGCCTTTTATAGTATATAATATAGAAAACCATCATAGGTTAAGGGAACACCGGTGAAAGGCCGGGGCTGCCCAGCAACCGTAACCGGGGACGAAATCCACAGGATGCCACTGGGAGTATTTCCTGGGAAGGCGTGGAGAGTAGGTTGATCCGGGAGCCGGGAGACCTGCCTATGATGAAAGTCACTTCCCGAATGCTAGGGCATTTCGGGGAAATTTTTGTTTTTATTAAGGTGAAAATATGAAAGGATGCTACTTACTATTAATTGAATTGCCAATAGATACCAAAATAAAAAAATGGAATCTAAAAAAAGGTACTTACGTATATGTAGGCTCTGCTATGAACAATATTGAAAAAAGAGTATCTAGGCACCTGTCCAAAAATAAAAAGTTGCACTGGCATATTGACTATCTTCTCGATAAATCAAACGTAAAATCAGTTGTAATGGTTTCTTCAGAAACAAAATGCGAGGAAAAGATTTCACTCTACATGTCTCAATTTTTTACAGGTCCAAAAGGGTTTGGCAGTTCAGATTTAAAAGTACAGACCAATCTATATTATATAGATAATTTCGATAATTTTTCAAAAATACTTTCAAACATACTCAAGGGGGAATTAAAATGAACGAGGCAGGATATCTTGAAGAACTTGCCAGTAAACTTTTTAAAATAAAAAAGCAAATTCCATTGCCAATGTTCAAGGACAAAAGAGTTTATGTATTTGCAGCAGATCATGGAGTAGTACAAAACGGAGTTTCTGCGTATCCTAAAAACGTGACCTATCAAATGGTTTTAAATTATTTTAAAGGTGGTGCAGGTATAAACGTCTTTGCAAGACATATGGGGCTTAAATTTTTTGTAGTAGATAGTGGCGTAGATTATGATTTTGAAGATAATCCTTCATTGATAAAAATGAAAGTAGGATATGGCACAAAAGATTTTTCAATGGGGCCTGCAATGACAAGAGAAGAAGCAATTACATGTATTGAATATGGAATGAAAGTTGCAAAAAAAGCTATAAGCCAAGGAGCAGATTTACTTGTAATAGGTGACAAAGGTATTGGAAATACAACAACGGCAACCGCAATATTTGCCTCATTTGGCTTTGATGTGAATAAAATAACCGATATTGGAACACCTATTCCTCCTTCTTCTGTAATAAAGAAAAGAAATATTGTAAAGAAAGCTTTGAAAATAAATAGGCCAAATCCAAATGATCCAATTGATGTTCTCTCTAAGGTTGGTGGATACTGCATAGGTCAAATGGCAGGTTTCATCTTAGAAGCTTTTAAAAATAAAGTCCCCGTGGTTATAGACGGATTTCCAACAACCGCCGGATTTTACCTAGCGTATAAGATAAATGAAAGAGTTTTAGATTACGCCTTTTTCGGACATTTATCAAAAGTAAAAGGGCATAAAGTCATTTTGGATAGCCTAGGTGTAAGGCCTATCTTAGATCTTGATATGAGGCTTGGTGAAGGAACAGGTGCGGCATTATCCGTTTATTTAATAGAAGCCGCTATAAAATACTTTAACTTTAAAAATGAAAAGGTGATATCATGATAACCCTTATAACTGGTGGTGTAAAATCAGGAAAAAGTAGTTTTGCTTTAAAGTTATCAGAAAACTTTAAAAAAAAGGCATTTATTGCAACTGGTGTTGCTTTTGATGAAGAGATGAAAAAAAGAATAGAAAAACATAAACAAGAAAGAATAGGTTTTGACACTTTTGAAGAACCAATAGAGGTCTATAAAATCATTGAAAGTCTAAATCAAAAATATGAAGTTGCAATACTTGACTGTCTCACAACCTATCTTGGAAATCTATATTATTATGAAAAAGATATAGAATATTATACAAAAAAACTTATTGATTCACTAAAAAGAGTTAATTACAACTTAATTATTGTCACAAACGAAGTAGGATGGGGAATAATACCAGAAAATAAACTTTCAAGAAAATATGTAGACAACTTGGGACTGCTCAACAAAAAAGTTGCTTCACTTTCAGATAATGTTTATTTAATGGTATCGGGGATAGGGGTGAAAATAAAATGAAAATAGGAGCCACTTCTTGGCTTATTCCAGGAGGTTATCTTGAAAATGTTAAATTAGTTGCTGAAATAGTCGATTTTGTAGAACTTCTTGTTTTTTCATTTGACATGGAAACAAGACATATGCTAAAAAATGAACTTCCAGAACTTTATAAAATCTCAAAAAAATACGGACTAGAATACACCGTACACCTTCCAACAGACTGTATAAACAACGTCGAAGATGCATTTAATTTTTTTGAAGAAAGTAATTTACCAATATTAAACTATGTTGCCCACCCAATAGATTGTATAGAACCTTTATTGAAAAAATCAGACAAAATTTCCGTGGAAAATCTAAAAAAAGACATTTTAATACACAATAGAACGGTATTTGATATAGGTCATCACATCTTAGGTATGAAAGTAACAAAAGAATTTTTCGAAAATACCGTAGAATTTCATTTAATGGGGGTAAAAGGAGATCAAGATCATCTAAAACTAGACAAAGAAACACTTTTGCTTTCAAAAGAATACATGAAATTAATGCCAAATCTTAAATATATATGTTTTGAAGTCTTCGATCTAAACGACTTTTTAGATTCCTACAACCTCTGGAGGGAAAATTTATGATAAAAAATTTTCTTCTTTCACTTTCCTTTATCTCAAGACTTCCATTAAATATTAAAGTAAATGACTTTGATAGAAGGGTTAAAAAACTTCCAAGCTTTTTTCCACTCGTAGGTTACATAGTTGGTAGCATATATTATTTTGGAGCCTTATCAAATAACCTGGCACTTAAAGTCTTTTTTCTTGTCTTAGCATTTTACTTTTTCGATCTTTTCCATTTCGATGGATTTTTAGACACACTTGATGGTTTTTTAAACCAATCAACCAAAGAAAAAAGATTAGAAATCATGAGCAAAGGAGATGTGGGTCCTTTTGCTGTTTTCTTTGGAACGCTGTTTGTAGTAATTTTCTGGAACCTTTATCTAAATGCAAACCCATTTCACTTCTTTGTATCATCAACATTTGGAAGATATTCTATGGTCCTTTTAATGGCATTTTCAAAGCCTGCAAAAAAAGAAGGTCTTGGTGCATTATTTTTTCCTTTTGAAAAAAAGAATTTATTAATTTCAACAATCTTTACATTTTTCCTTATTATATTCTTTAAACAATATATCATTTCATTGACTGTAACATTGATAACTACTTATTTAATATCAAAAATCGCTACTAGCAAAATTGGTGGTGTAACAGGAGATGTTCTTGGTGGAACTTGTCTTTTCGTAAATGGACTTATTTTACTCATACTTGAGGTGGTATAGATGGTGTTAATGATACAAGGAACAGCCTCAAATGTTGGTAAAACCACTATTGCAACAGCTCTTTGCAGATATTTTGCAAAAAAAGGAATAGACGTAGTACCGTTCAAAGCTCAGAATATTTCTCTAAACAGCATAGTAAGCGATGACGGTGGAGAAATGGCAATTGCACAGTATATACAGGCAATTGCCTGCAACAAAAAACCAAGTTATATTATGAATCCCATACTTTTAAAACCTGATATCACTGGCTCCCAACTTATTGTAAAAGGAAAACCAGTAGAAAAGATTAAAAACAAAAAATACATGTATTCATCCAAAGAAGAACTTTTAAATATCGCATATGAATGTCTTAAAAATTTAGAAAAAAAGCATGAACTTGTCATTGTAGAAGGTTCGGGATCTGCTGCCGAGATAAATATAAAAGATATTTCAAATATGGCAATTGCAAAAAAGGCTAACGCAAGTGTAATATTGGTTGCAGATATTGACAGGGGCGGTGCTTTTGCACAGATTGCAGGAACTATGGTTTTATTCAATAAAAAAGAAAGAAAATTAGTAAAAGGGTATATATTCAACAAATTCAAAGGAGACAAAAAGCTTCTTTTGGATTTTCCTGAAAAGTTTGGAAAAAGATTTAATATAAAGTTTCTTGGGACTATAGAATACTTTAATCATAACCTCTTTGAAGAAGATATTACTCCATTTAAAGAAGGAAAAGGTGATCTAAAAGTAGATATACTAAAACTTCCACATATATCAAATACCTTTGACTTTGAACCTCTCTTTTTAAACACAAATGCAAGGTATGTAGAGAATATAAGGGAAGATGTTGACCTAATTATAATTCCTGGTACAAAATCAACAATCCACGATTTGCTATGGCTAAAAGAAAAAAATACACAAATCAAAAAGGCCCTTTCAAAAGGTGCATTTTTATTTGGCATATGTGGTGGTTATCAAATGCTTGGCAAAAAACTTGTAGAAGAAGAAAAAGAATATGAGGGACTTGGATATCTCAATTCATATACTTACTTTATAGACAAAAAAACTGTAAGAAATGTATTTGCAAAGGAAAAATTATTTAATACAACCGTAAAAGGTTTTGAAATTCACCATGGAATTACAAAATCATTTGAAAAACCTTTTTCAAAAATATATTTTAATAAGAAAGTCATAAAAGATGGTGCCATTAAAGATAATATCTTTGCAACATACATTCATAACATATTCCACAACAATGATTTTCTAGAAAAATTCTT
This sequence comes from Thermosipho africanus Ob7, assembly GCF_003351105.1. Classification (NCBI taxonomy): domain Bacteria; kingdom Thermotogati; phylum Thermotogota; class Thermotogae; order Thermotogales; family Fervidobacteriaceae; genus Thermosipho; species Thermosipho africanus. Next base: position 31,314 of record NZ_NKRG01000008.1, on the reverse strand, counting down.
AAACTTTTTAAGAATACAAAGGGGTTATTCAAAAAGAGATATAGTCATTAGAACTCTGGAAGATGAAATAGATAGAGTTACTGAAATCATAACATCTAGTCTTAATATGAAGGAGATTGAGAAAATTGTTTATTCTTCTAATTAGTCTTCTAATGGACATAACTATTGGTGAGCTTCCTGCTTTTATTCATCCTGTTGTATATATGGGATTTATTGGAAAGTTTTTTGAAAAGTCAAAACATGCACGTTTTCTTTTAGGCATGTTTTCATTAATTTTAGAAATTTTGTTTTGGCTTTTTTTGTATAAAACTTTATTATCAATCTCAAAATGGTTTGAAATTTATTTTTTAACATCCACTTTTTCTATAAAGTCATTATATTCTCATGTAAAAAGGTGCTACGAAGATGACGTGGAAAAACTTAGAAAAAACGTATCATGCATTGTAAGTAGGGATGTTTCAAAATTAAGCAAAGATAAACTTTATTCTGCAGCCCTTGAAAGCTTATCTGAAAACATATCAGATGGTATAGTTGGTCCTCTATTTTACTACTTAATTTTTGGAATATACGGTGCGCTTATATATAGAGTAGTTAACACTTGCGATGCGCTATTTGGATATAGAAATGAAAGGTATGAATGGTTTGGAAAATTCCCTGCAAGATTTGATGATGTATTAAACTTTATCCCCGCAAGAATTACTGCTTTATTAATTGCCCTTTTTAATTTTAAAGGTGCCTTTTCTTATCTAAAAAAATACAGAAGACTAAAAATAAACTCCATGTATCCAATGAGTGCGTTTGCTGGCGCATTAAACCTTGGATTTGAAAAAGTTGGAGTTTATAAACTTGAAGGAAAACGTGTTGAAAAAGAGGATATTTTAAAGGGACTATCTTTATATACAAAGGTGGTGTTTGTGTGGATAGCAATAGTTTTGTTCACGGTGGTATTAAAGACGAAAATTTTTTAGATTTTTCAATATCTGTAAATCCAATAAAAATTGACTGGATTGAGGATGTTATAAGAAAAGATGATATTTTTAGATACACCTACGTCGAATGGATAGAAGATAAATTTCAAAAAATTTTTGGAAAAAGTGTAATAGTTGCTGGTGCAACCGAAGCATTTCACATAATAGGATATCACATTTTAAACGATGCCTGTGTTATTATACCCAGACCCAATTATTCAGAATACTTTAAAGTTGCACAATTTTCAGCAAAAGAAATTAAAACTCCGTGGTATTTTGTAAATAAGGACCTTGACTTAAATGTTATTGAGCACGAAATAAAACTTGCTAGTAAAAAATTTAAAAAGATAGTGTTAATACTTGGAAATCCAAATAATCCAACAGGGATTTATAAAGACTTAGAAGAATTTTTTAAATTAAATCAAAATATAGAAATTGTTCTAGATGAAGCCTTCATAGATTTTGTAGAAAATCCAAAAGATTATGAAAAATTTGACAATGTATTACTAATTAGAACCTTTACAAAATTTTTTGGAATCCCCGGAATAAGGGTCGGATATGTGAAAACAAAAAAATACAAAGAAATATTTAAAAAATATAGAATGTCATGGGCTATCGGTGGAATGGGCTACACATTTTTAAATACCCTTTTAAAAAACATCGAGACAGTTAATAGTTTTAAAGAAATAACCATTTCATTTTTAAAGGAGCAAAAAGAAAGATTTAAAGAATTTATCTACACAAAAAGTGATACCAACTACTTTCTAGTAGATGTCTCAGATATAGATAACTTTTTAAATTTTTGCCACAGTAGAAAAATTCATGTTAGAGATGCAAGAAATTTTGGATTAAACCTTGTAAGAATCGGTCTTAAAGATAAAAAAAGTAACGAACAATTACTTAATACACTTAGAAAATGGAGGGGATAAAATGGGATATATCCATGTTTACACGGGTAACGGCAAAGGAAAAACAACTGCGGCTTTTGGACTTGCACTTAGGGCAGCCTGTGCTGATAAAAAGGTGTTTATTGGCCAATTTATAAAAGGAATGGATTATAGCGAGCTAAGAGTTCCGGAATTTATAAAGAACATAGAAATAGAACAATTTGGAAGAAATTGTTTCATCTTTAACAAACCAACTCAAGAAGATATTGACGCAGCAAAAAAAGGTTTAAAAAGAATTGAAGAAGTTTTAAAAAGTAAAAAATATGATGTGGTAATCCTCGATGAAGTAAACGTTGCAATTTACTACAAGCTATTTTCTGTTGAAGATGTCTTAGAAGTACTGAATAGTAGAGATGAAAATGTAGAAATTATTTTAACTGGAAGATATGCTCCAGAAAAATTTATAGAAATTGCAGACCTCGTAACTGAAATGAAAGAAATTAAGCACTATTACAAAAAAGGTGTCAAGGCAAGAAAGGGAATAGAATTTTAAAAAATCAAATTTTGATTAAAAATTTATCAATAATTTGTCGTTTTGGTTTAAAAAATGAATATAAAAATAGATAAAATACTCCATGTCTCTATAAATTACTTTACCACATTTTAGTAGGGGGGATAGAGGGATATGAAGAAAGTTTTATTGATTGTATTGGCGGTAGTTACTTTTGTTTTATTTGGGTGTATGGATTCAAATGTTACAAAAAATACTGATGAAGCTGTTCCTACAAATCCACTAGAATTTCTTAAAGGAAAAAGTTTATCAGATCTTACACTTGTTAGCTCAAAAGCAACAAGTTATACAACAGTTTACGGTACAGTAAAACTTCCCGATGGAACATATGCCCCATACAGTGTAGAAAATCAAAATGTAGAATTTGTAAAAGGCGAATATGTTGTTTACTACGAAGGAGATATTCAAAACATTTCAAAATTGGGAATTTCTGTCGAAAATGCATATTCAACTAACAGCCTTGATGGAAAAAAAGCTTACATATTCAAAGTCAAAGCAGATGACAAAAAATTAGATGTTTTAAAAAAACTTGGAGGAGTAAAATACATAGAACCTAACTACATTTACAGAGCTTTTGCTGTTCCAAATGATTCTTACTACAGCTATCAATGGCATTATGAAGCAATCAATTTGCCAAAAGTATGGGATGTTATAAAAAGTGCAAACGTGGTTGTTGCAGTTGTTGACACGGGAGTAAGCTTTACACACCCAGACTTGCAAGGTATCTTTGTACAAGGTTACGACTTTGTTGACAATGATAATGATCCAACAGATCCTGCAAAAGACGTGAGCCATGGAACACACGTAACAGGTACAATTGCCGCATTAAGTAACAACGGAAAAGGTGTTGCAGGAGTTAATTGGGGTGGATACGGTATAAAGATAATGCCTATAAGAGTACTTGGAGCAGATGGTTCTGGAACGCTTGACGCAGTTGCCCAAGGTGTAAGATACGCTGCAGACCATGGAGCCAAAATAATAAATATGAGCCTTGGTGGCGGTGGCAATTCTCAAATTTTAAGAGATGCAATCCAATATGCATATAATAAAGGTGTTACAATTGTCTGTGCAGCAGGTAACGAAAATGGACCTGTTTCATATCCAGCCAAATACCCTGAAACAATTGCTGTTGCAGCTGTAAGATACGATCTTCAAAGAGCACCTTACTCGAACTATGGACCAGAAGTTGATGTTGCAGCACCAGGTGGAGACACCAGTGTTGATCAAAATGGCGATGGTTATGCAGATGGTGTTTTAAGTACAGCATGGACTCCAAGCAACGGAGATACTTATATGTTCTTACAAGGTACATCAATGGCCGCACCACACGTAGCTGGCGTTGCTGCATTATTGTATGCTTCTGGAAAAACTCAACCAGAAGAAATTAGAGCTGCTTTGAAAAATACTGCAAAAGATTTGGGACCAACTGGTGAAGATGACTACTACGGTGCAGGTTTAATAGATGCATACGCAGCTATTAACTACAATGGCGGAAGTACAAATCCACCAAATCCAGAACCACAACCAAGTGATGTAGAAACAAAAGTTTTCGTATTAAGATACAATTTCTGGACTGGAAGCTATGAAGTGGTTAGTGAATACGGAAAAGTCAGCAACGGAAATTACACATTAAAATCCGTAATTCCAGGTTACTATTCATATGTATGTGCATGGAGAGACTACAATAACAACGGTGTTATAGATACAGGAGATTACTTTGGATACAAAGGAAGTTACACATTTAGCTCTGGTAGAACCTATGGACCAATCGATATTACAATGCAAGTAGAAAATTAAAAAATACAAATTATATAAAACGGGGCTTCTAAATAGAAGTCCCGTTTTTTTTTTAATCTAAAAAGTAAAAAAATCTACTTTACGCTCAAAAAAAATAAATTTTGATTTATTATTTACCAATAATTTATTGATATGGTTTTGATAATGCTCAAAATATAGATAAAATTAAAAATGAAAATTTAAATCACAATTTAAAGGAGGGAAAGTATGAAAAAGGTAGTTATTCTTCTTATTGCACTTTTAAGCTTGGCTGCTTTTGCCGCTGGTACTGCAAACATTAAATTAAACCCAAACGGAAACTGGACACAAACATTAACTTTTAGTGTTTCTCAATGGGTAAAAGTTACTTGGGACTACGATGAAACACAAGTTTTTGCAGTTGATGATACCACAGGAATTGCAAACGTTGGTAACATCAGATTTGAATCAAACAAGACATTCAAGATGTACTATCAAACAACTATTGTTGCAGACGGTGGAGTAAGTGATTTAGCAGTTAACGAAGTTAAAGTAGGAAGCACTATATTGAGCAACGATAACACAAATCCAACAAGTGTTTCAACAAAAATTTTAGAAGGTAACCTTGCAATTACATTTGGTGGAGATTATACAAACGCATCAGATGATTTTACAGTAAAATTTGACTTTACCTTCTTACCATTATAAAAAATTTTGTGAAATTGCAATAAAGCCACCCAATTTGGGTGGCTTTTATATTATAATAGTATAAAAAGGAGTGATTTTTTTGAAAAAATTTTTTTTATTAGCAATTCTTCTTTTAAATATTATAATAATACCTCAAACTATAAACATTTTATGGTCATATAACGAAAATTCAGTCTTTGTAATTGACGATCTAACAAAAAAAGCTATAGTTGGTTACATGGAAATAAGTTCATCGCCTGGTTTTTACATGTACATTTTACCAACTACAAACAATTCAAAAGTAACTGTTACCAATGTTTGGATAGGAAAAAAATCAATTTCAATGAACCCAAACTATCCAACAAAAATTGGATACAAAATTTTTAGATGGGGATATGGAATGGTATCAGGAGATTTAATTCTTCAATTTAACTATCCAGATTTCGATCTATCATTAAACACAATAAATGTTACCCTAGACTTTAATTTTATCCCCATGCTTTCTCTCATTGATTTTTAATATATTACTCCCAATAAGACTCCAAAGGATTTATCATTTGAAATTTTAAATCCAAACTCATACCTTGAAAAATCAACATTTGTATGAAAAACTACTTCTGTACTATCATTTGAAAATTCAATGCCTACCCCAATTTTGAACCTATCAAAATTAAATTTATAAATTACCAAATTTCTTAAATAAAAATTTTCAAGATCGTATCTTAAATTCATTTGCAGCGATAAATCATTTATCTTAATTAAATCGTTCAATGTCAAAAAGAACAAATTTGATTCAAATCCAATCCCTACACTAAAATTATCAATCACATTTGTGTAAAACTCAAAACCTAAAATTTCAATAGATTCAAAGGACAATTTTAAAAGATACTTATTATCCTGTATTTTAAGATCAGTCCTACCTTTAAAATACTCAGTAGTTATTTCCGTTTGTTTATTATCTAGATCAAAAGGCTCTATATCTTTAACTTTTTCTGCTAATACATCACTTAAAATTTTGTATCTTAAAATATAAATTTCTTTCTTTCCTCTTAAAACAATATTTTGTTCTTGGTTATTCTCTTTCAAGCTGGTGCTAAAAACATCACTTCCAATTGAAAGCTCAAGTTTTTTATTTTCCTTTTCAGAATTTATCCTTAGAATAAATTCATTCGATGTAAATTCCGCAATTTTTATGACCTGAGAAGTTGCTGTAGCAGGCATTTTAACATCCATATAACTTAAGTATCCACCTTCTACAAAAGAAAATAATTTATAACTCTGAGAAAAATTGTATAAATTAATAAGTACTCTGTCATCTAATGTAGAGACTTCTTTGTATTTATTCAATTTAAATACGGAAAAAATCAAAATTTTTCCATTTATCTTTTCATCAAGTTTCTCAATGTCAGATATAATTCTTTTATATTCTTCTTCTGAATCTACATAAAACACAAGCTTTTCATCAATTACGTAATTTTCTATACCGTTTAATGAAAGATAATTTGAAATTAATTCTGGAGATGTATGTTTTAAAGTATAGATTTTTGGCATCAATTTAACAGTTTTTTTCTGAGTTGTAGAGTATATTAAAAAAGTATCATTTGAAATACGTTCATAATCAAGACCATAAGGTAATAAGAGACTTCTCAATGCAACATCTAAACTAACATCCTTAAGAGAAAGTGTTATAAATCTATCAATGTCGTCTGCCAATATTATAAACTTAACTCCTGTTTCATCTTCTATAGCATTCAGAACATCTATCAATGGTTTGTTATTAAAGTCCAAATTAATAGCAAAGCTTATTATAGATACAATCAAAGACAAAAATATTAGAAAATTTCTCTGCATTGTCTACTCCTCCTCTATTCTCAAGACAAACAAAATATATCTTTTTTCATGCTTTTCAAAATTTTGCTTGAACAAATTACCTATTATTGGCAAATCCATTAAAAAAGACAATCCACCATCAGCTCTTTCTGATTTTAAATATGAATATGCCCCAATAACTTTTGGAACACTAAAATCAATGGGGACCTTTGTTGAAACTTGTGAACCTAATCTGTCTGTCCCTATATTTTCCAAGTTAATATTCAAATCTATCAATGCAGAAGATTTTAAAAAATATGGAGTAAGCTCAAAGGAAATATTGGATTCAACTGCTTTTTTAGAAATCTTATTATCCACTATCTCATCAACTAATACTTTTTTAGATGTTCTTAAGGAAGATTTTACTCCACTTAACATTTTAATATTTCCATCGTATATGAGATCAAAATCTTTATTTTCTGTAGTCGATGAAAACAAGAGATTTAAATAATTTCCGTACAATGGTATAGAGAATATTGCACCACTCAACAAATCATTTAATCTTTCCTGGGAATAATTTATTTTTAACAAAAATGATTTCAGATAACTTTCAGAAACATCTATTATTTTTATATTTGCGGTATAACTTTTTTCCTTTACATCTAAGATAGAAACAATATTTGCAATTTGAGATGCCACTGGAATTGGCGCAAATACTGTAATACTATCTTCACTTGAGCTGTATAAAATATACTCTTTCAACTCTTTAGGTAAAACTTTGCTCAATTCTGAAGCGGTTTTATACCTCAATGGAATATTAAATATTTTTGCATTTTTAAAAAAACCGGGCGATTCAGGATTTGAAACTCCAACAAAGTAGATTTCATCATACTTTACCCAATAGTAGTTATACGGTAAAAGAATAATGTCAAGGATTTCTTCCAATGATAAATCCTCGTCTATCTCAATACTTACAATACCACTGAGATTTGGCTCATACACTATCTTTTTCCCAGATTCCAAAGATAAAATATTTAAAGCTTCTTTTATATCCTGTTCATAGAATGATACAGTTAAAGAAAAAACAATCCCCCATATTAACAAAAACAAAAAAGTTATTTTTTTCATGGTATCACCTTATATACTCTTCATACTCTTTATTCTCTCCAAAAATCCCATACTTTAAAATGATCCTTGAAATGCTGATATTATCTTCTAATTTTATTTTTTTAGATTGTCCAGGTATTAAAACAATATCATTGTAAAGAGAAAAACTAGAATAGTTAATATCTATAGCTAACAAACAATTTCCAGTATTTGTTAGCTCTATAGAATTTTCTTCTGGCAAGTATTTTGCTTTCAACTCTGGAGAAAGTTTTTGGCCTCTTACAACAATCAAAGGAGATTTTACAGAAATTTTTTTGCCATCGTATAAAAGATGCAAATAAAAAATTCTATCTCCAACGTTGGTAATTTCTCTTTCATTTGATCTAATCTTTATAGAGGTTGCTCTATATGGATATATTCTTAAAACACTTGGATACAACTTGAAAATATCACTTTTTAAACCTTTTTGATCAACAATTTCCCAAGAAATATTCGATTTAAAACTTGTTAAATTCTTTATCAAGATTGATTTAAGAGTATTTATTGTCTTATCATCAAAAATGATAACATTTGGTGATGCTTCAACAATTAAATTTTCATAGGTTTCATTGATTGTTGCATCCTTGCTTATAGAAAATCTCATGCCGTACGATTCACCTTCAACTGAAAATCTTACCTTCCCAGTTGGTAAAATCTCTGGAATTTTAAACTTATAAAAAGCCTCATTTTCCGGAAATACAACTAAATCAAAACTATTTATTTCTTTTTCAGAAATTGTTGTCCTTAAATCTACTGAAGTAATTTTAATAGTGCCATAAGGTAGAAAAACTACATTTCCATTGTTCTTCAATTTCATGGTTATCAAAGTTCCAAAATTTCCGTAACGTTCATCAGGATAGAGATTTAGATTTCTTATATCAACATCCGTAATATCAACCTTTTGAATAGGATTTATATTTTTGAACCTCAAAAAGAATGGAACAATGTAATTTAACCTTATTTGGATCTGTCCACCTCTTTTACTTTCCTGAGAAATCTTTAAGGCAAATACTCCACTTGCTCCATCAAAATCAGAAGGAATATTAAACTTTAACGTTATCCTCTTTTCTTCATCCGGTTTAAGTTCAAATTCATAGCTATCTAAATCAACGTAATTTTTTACACTATACTTATAATCTGGAAGGTCAAATTCATACTTTTTACCATCCGTTACAAAATCTATCTTTTCAATTCTTATTATTGCATCATAATTAAGATCATTCCTGACAAAAAAGCTATATTCAAAGATCAAGTCTTTAACTTCAATATTACAAATGAGATTTGGATATATCTTTAAAGAGAAGGCAAACAATGAAACAAGTATTAAAACCAAACTAAAGATTTTCCTCATAAATTTTTTCCTCCTTATCAGAATTTTTAAAGTTTATCAAATTCAATGCTTCATCTTCATTTAACATCTTTGCACGTTCTATACCTGACCTTTTTAAAAATCCATCAACAGCTTGAGAAACTGTCTTATTACCTTTTTCTAATAAAACAAGTGATCCATTTTCAAGATTTAAAAGAAAGTCTCCTTTTCTCATTCTTAAGTTTTTTATTTCATTTAAAAATAGTATTACGTACGGTTTTTCTCTCATATCTTTTTGAATTTCTAATAAAATCTCAACTTTTTTTGCTTCTTCGTTGTAAAAATATAAAGCAAGGTTTGCTAATTTTCTACATTGCTTTCTTTTTTCAACAATCCAATCGTCGTCATACCCCTCTAAAAAATCACCGGAATATACCTTAAGTGCTTTTAAACTATTCGAGCCTATATTATCCATAAAAAATTCATAATCAGAACTAATTTTATCTCTATCTATGTATATGTTTTCCCTATAGTTTTTTATAACATCTTCTAAAAATAGATATGTCTTCTTTAAATTATACATTTGAACATTTAAGTTTTTTCTTGCATAATCTCTTGTAAAATTATTCCAAAATACATCGTATATCTCTTCTTTTGGAATATAACTTTTTCTAGAAGAGATAATATAAAAAAGCAATTTTAAATTTTTATTATTCTTCGTTTCTACTTCTTTGCCATCAACAAATACCTTAAAATCACCAAACATTTTAAAATAAATCATATAAATATTCACTCTCAAGTTCTTCGTCAAAAATAGACAAATCTGGAAAAACTTTCATTAATTTTACAGCTAATCTACTTTCAAATCCTATATTTTCTAAATAATCATCTACAATGCTCTTTAAAAGAACGTTGTAATACCTTCTCATTTGCTTTGCCCACAAACATTCTATACCAGCAAGAAATGGCCCTGTGTATAAATCTAAAATTTTTTCTAATAATTTCTCTGATCTATCAAAATTGCTTAATATCTTTTCCATTTCCCATAGATCTACTTTAACGTCACTATACATTACAAGCTCAATTCGTTTGTTATTCAGCAGCTCTACTTTTCCAATACGTTCAATTTTTCCATTGAGCCTCGATACTAACCTTCTTATGTATCTATCATCAATTTCTTTTAAATCTGCAAATAGCTGCTTTACATCTAGAAAGTTTACTATGCTTTTTTTTGAAACTAAAAATGAGAATAGTAAAACTTCGGGTTTGGTAAAGCAAAATTCTTCTATTTCAGGAATGAAAAAGTCTCCAAAAAGTTTGATCAGTTTTAATCCCCCCTATGTGAAAAAAGAATAAATTAGAAATGAAAACTTCTACGTCAAGTTATTGTATCATTAAATGTCAAGTAATTTGTTTATCAAAATAAAAATCAAAATGTAATAATAGAAACAAAAAAGTTAACAAATTATTAATTCCTTAAAAGATACCTTACAAATTTCATTAATTTTTGCGATAATTGGAAAATTTAGGCAAATACATAAAAAAAGCTACACTTTTAATGAAAAAGTGTAGCTTTTTTATTTATTTTACTTAGATCTATTATTGTGTAATCATTTTTTTAACTTTAGTAAATTCTTTATTCTTTCCTCTGGCGAAGGATGGTTGTAGTGCCAAACTTTGTATAAAGGAAGCGGATTTACATTTGAAAGATTTTCTTTTACTAGACTTTTTAAAGATGAAATTAGATATTCTGGTGTTTCCAAAAGCTCTGCTGAGTACCTATCTGCCTCAAACTCAAACTTTCTTTGCAAGAAATTAATAATCGGTATTGCAAAATATACAACTGAGCTAATAAATATAAATGAATATGTAAATGCTGTATAACTCATATTTATTCCAAATAAGTTGCTACTTAATATATAGTTATAAACAACATTTACAAGGTAAAATATAACTGTGTACAGCACTGATATAATTGTCAAAAGCTTTGGAATATGCTTTCTTTTACTGTGTCCAAGCTCGTGAGCTATAATTGCTAAAATCTCTTCTGTTGAATAATCTAAAATTGTATCGTATAATACAATTCTCTTTGATTTTCCAATTCCAGTAAGTGCTGCATTTTGTTTTTTTGTCCTCTTTGATGCATCCATTACGTAAATACTTAATATGTTAAAGCCAGCCTTTTTAAGTAATTTATTTATCTCTTCTTTTAGTTTTTCATCCTCTAAAGGAGTAAATTTGTTAAAAATTGGTGCAATAAATATTGGATATATTAAAGTTAAAATTACCTGAAATAGTATATATCCTATAGAAACCTTCCACCACCAATTCTGATCTACACTTAATATCCACAATAGAAGAGAAATTAAAGGGACAAATAATATTATTGATACAACAAAACTTTTAATTATATCAACAACAAAAGTCTTAGCATTCATTTTGTTAAAACCATATTTTTCTTCAATAACAAATGTTGAATAAATATTAAAAGGTAGATTTACAAGAAAAGTTATAAGTCCATACAGTGCAAAAAATAATAACCCTTGAATGATTATTGAATTTGAAAATGACAAAACTACATTTTCAAGAAATGGAAAACCGTAAAGTAAAAGTATTAAAGTGACACCAAGCTTAATAAGCTGAGAAAAAGATTCAAGCAAAGTTTTATCCCTCAAATATCTTTTAGATCTTTCAAAATCTTCATCAGAAATTTTATCTTTCAAAACTTCAGGAACGCTTGCATCTTTAGAAGTAGAATATTTAAGATTCAAAAATAATAATATTTCTTCCCATAAAACTTCAAATACAACAATAAATAGAAAGATAAACTTAAACATAAATCTTTCCTCCCAATTCTTAATTAGATTATTCTCTCGAATATTTTATCATGAACCCAAAAAATTTTTAAACCGTAATCTACATTACACACAACAAAATAAATTAATGATATAATGTAATTAGTAAAGACTAAGTCACTTTGGAGGTGTTAATATGAGCGAGGTATTCAACAAAAGAGAATATTTAAAAAATCTTATTAAAAGAACCAAAACAGAAGATAGTGAAAAGCTAAAGAAAGAAATTCAACAAATTCTCTCTGAAATTTCACCACTTGAAATAGCAATTGTCGAGCAAGAGCTTATGAACGAAGAAGGAATAAGCGTTGATGAAGTTAGAAAAGTATGTAACATTCACATTGATGTTTTAGAAAGCAAAACAAAAGGCCCAACCCTTGATGTCCCAAAGTGGCATCCTATTTATATACTTGTAAAGGAACATGAGCATTTTCAAGAAAAGGTTGTCGAATTTAAAAAACTAGTTGATCAAATAAATCAAAAAGATAATTTTTCTGAAGCTATGCCACTAATTATAAAAATCCAAGAATTTATCGATGAATTTGAAAATCTTGAACTTTATTTTCAAAAAGAAGAAAATGTTTTATTCCCGGTCATTGAAAAACACGGAATTGAAAAACCACCTATGGTAATGTGGAAAGAACATGACGTTTTTAGAACTTTAAGAAAAGAGCTTAAACAATTAAAAGAGAATAGGCAGATTAATTTTGAAGATCTAAAAGAGAAATTGTGGAATATTAGCACTGCAATGGTTGATCTAATATTAAACCATATATACAAAGAACACTTCGTGCTATTTCCATCATCTCTTGAAACAATAACAGATGAAGAATGGAAAACGATTAGGGAAGAATTTGACAAAATAGGATATTGTTGCTACAAGCCTGAAGAATATTCAAAAGAAGATGACAATATTAATGACGAAGATATAACAATTGACAAGATTAATTCTATGATAAAAAAATATCTTGAAAAATCTTCAAGTGATAAAATTGAATTTCCAAGTGGTGTTTTGACAAAAAAACAACTTCTCTGGATATTAAATACCTTACCAGTTGATATAACATTTGTAGATGAAAACGATGAAGTAAAATATTTTAGTGAAACAAAAGATAGAATATTTGTTAGAAGTAGAACAATAATTGGAAGAAAAGTTCAAAATTGTCATCCAGAAAAAAGTATAGAAATAGTAAACAAAATCCTTTCCGATTTTAAATCCGGAAAGAGAGATAAAGCAGATTTTTGGCTTAAACTTGGCGAAAAATATGTCTATATTCAATACTTTGCAGTTAGAGATGAAAATGGAAAGTATCTTGGAACCTTGGAAGTTACACAAGATATCGCACCTATCCAGAAAATCACCGGAGAAAAAAGAATATATGATGACAAAGAATAATATCAATAAGCAAAACTTTTAGCTTTAATGATTAAAAACATATATAATTTAAAAAACCCCCAATTTGGGGGTTTCTCTTTAAAATTTTTTCACTATATCTTATCAACAATATTTCTAAATGTTTCCTCTATTAGTTTTAACTTTCTCTCTGATTCTTCTCTATCAGTTGCAAAAGAATAAATATACACCTTTAATTTTGGTTCAGTTCCCGATGGTCTTACTGCATACCAGCTTCCATCTTCAAAGAAAAATCTTAAAACATTGGATGATGGAATATGATCCTTATTTACTTCTCCGATTTTTTCTCCATCTACGTTGTAAACATTTCCGTCAAGATAGTCAATATACTTTTCTAAATTTAAATTTCCTATCTTTTTTGGGAAGTTGTTTCTATAATATTTCATAATCCTTTTTATCTTTTCCATACCTTCTATTCCTTCATATATTAGAGAAAAGTTGTTTTCAAGATAATAACCGTATTCTTTATATAAATCATTTAAGACGTCCACGAGGGTTTTTCCTTGTTTTTTGTAATAACCAGCAGCTTCTGAAAGCATCATAGCAGAGATAACTCCATCTTTATCCCTTACAAAATTTCCAGTAACAAATCCTATACTTTCTTCATATCCGAATTCAAATTGATATCCTTCTTTTTCAAGTTTGTTTTCAAGTCCACAAATATTTTTAAAACCAGTCAAAGTTTCAAAGGTTAAAACACCATATTTCTCTGCAACATTCTTGCCCAAATTTCCAGTAACTATAGACTTTATAATCATACTCTTTTCCTTTAGTAATCCTTTCTTGCTCCTTTGAGAAAGCAAATAATTAATCAAAACTGCACCTGTTTGATTTCCATTTAATGCAATATATTCATCGTTGTGCTTTACCATAACGGCAAGTCTATCACAATCAGGATCGGTTGCAAGAACAATGTCAGCATCTTTTTCTCTTGCAAGTTCAAGTGCAAGCTTAAACGCCTTTATATCTTCTGGATTTGGATAACCTACTGTCTTAAAATCTGGGTCTGGAAGTTCTTGCTCTTTAACTACATAAACATTATTAAAACCTCTTTCTTTTAATACATGTCTAACATGAATATTTCCCGTTCCATTCAAAGGAGTGTATACAATGTTTATATTTTTATCAATATCATCATTCAAACCAAGAGATAGGACTTTTTCATAGTATACTTCATCAACTTCTTTTCCAATTACCTTAATGATTCCTCTTTTTACACCTTCATCAAAGTCAAGATACTTAATTTCTCCAAAATCCTTTATTTTCTTGATGTTTTCTTGTACAGGAATTGCAACATCATCTAAAATTTGGGAACCTTCTTTCCAATAAACCTTGTATCCATTATATTCTGGTGGATTGTGACTTGCTGTTATCACAATACCTGCTGTAGCTTTTAAATGCCTTACTGCAAAAGAAAGCATAGGTGTGGGTCTTATATCATCGAAAATATACACATTAATTCCATTGCCAGCTAAAACTTCACTGGCAATCTTTGCAAATTCTTTAGAAAAGTGTCTAACATCGTATGCAATTACTACTCCCATTTTCGGATCGCTTTTTTCGAGAATAAATTGTGCAAGACCTTGAGTTGCTTTTGCAACAATGTACTTATTCATTCTATTTGTACCTGCTCCTATCTTCCCACGAAGACCGGCGGTACCAAATTCAAGATATTTAAAGAATCTCTCCTTGATTTCTTCATCATTATCTTTAATAGATAAAAGTTCTTTTTTTGTTTCTTCATCAATATAAGGACTTTCAAGCCAAGCTTTGTATTCTTCCATATAATTCATATAATCACCTCCTATTTGTTTCTACCATAATACATATATCATGCACAGCTTCAATACCAACACTTTTTAAATACTCATCAATTTCTTGAGAATAAGCACCTGGCTGATACCATAGGTTTTTAAACCCTTCACTTACCGCCTCTTTCGTAACTTCTATTCCAACTGACGGTGGAACAACAAAAACTATCAAATCAATATCTTTAGAAAGTTCTTTAACTGACTTTACAGTCTTTATTCCCTCTATTTCATCATATCTTGGAGTAACAGGAACAATTTCAAAACCCTTTTTTGTTAAATCCCTCAAAATTATATTTCCAAATTTTTCTCTGTTGGTTGTTGCACCAACAAGGGCTATCTTTTTTACATTTGTCAAATCCATATTTTCACTCTCCTTTCTTGAATATATTATATCATTCGAGTATATCATAAATAATTTTAAGATTTTGTTATTTTTTTAAAATATGTTATAATTTAATTGTTCAGTTAGGTATAACTAATTAAGGGGTGAGATTATGTTAGAAAAAGGCAGTATGTATATTGATTTTGAAATTGTAAACACAAAACTTGAGAAGGTTAAACTTTCTTCACTAATAGGGCAAAAAATAGTCTTAGTTTTCTATCCTGGAGCATTTACAAGTGTATGTGAAAAAGAACTATGTTCTTTTAGAGATATGATGGCAAAATTTAACAATTTAAATGCAAAAGTTTTTGGTATTAGCGTAGATTCACCTTTTGCAAACAAAGCATTTGCTGAAAAAAACAGACTAAATTTTGATCTACTTTCTGATTTTGGTGGCATAGTTTCAAGAAAATATGGAGGAGTACACGAAAACTTTGTAGGAATAGAAAACTACACTGTTTCAAAGAGAGCAGTTTATGTAATTGATGAAAAAGGCAAGATAATATATTCTTGGGTTTCAGATGATCCTGGCAAAGAACCTCCATACAATGAGGTAGAAGAGGTAATTGCAAAATGAATTTTTATGTAGTAGATGCTTTTGCTAATGATCCTTTCAAAGGCAATCCTGCTGGTGTTGTTATTTTAAAAGAAGATATTCCAAAAAGTATAAAGCAACTTATTGCAAGTGAAGTTAAATTTTCTGAAACAGCTTTTATTAAAAAGATATCTGAAAATGACTTTAAAATAGAATATTTTACACCAGTTTCAGAAATTGACCTTTGTGGTCATGCAACGATCGCCACTTTTTGTGTACTAAAAGAAAAAAACTTAGTTTTTCCAAACAATAAATACAATCTACATACAAACGTTGGAAAATTAACTATTTTAATAGAAAATGACTTAGTTTTGATGGAACAAGCAAAACCTGAGCTTGGAAAAGTTTATGATAAAGAAACAATAGCAGAAATATTAGGTATAAACTTTGAAGAATTAGATGAACGTTTTAAACTGCAAGCTTCATATACTGGACTATGGGATCTACTTATTCCAATAAAAAAGAAAGAAACATTACTTAAATTAGAACCAAATCTTGAAAAAATAAAAGAGTTTACAAAAGAAAACAACATTGTAAGTTTTCACTTATTTACTTTAGATGAAAAAGAAGCGCTTGCAAACACAAGAGATTTTGCACCGTTATATGGAATAAATGAAGAAGCAGCAACCGGCACAGCAAATGGTGCATTGTTATATTACCTATACAAAAATAATATAATTGATGAAAAGAAAGTATACAAAATTATTCAAGGTGAATCAATGAACAGGGAATCGGAAATATTTGGAAAAATTGAAAATGAAAAAATCTTCATAGGTGGGAAAGCAAAGATTATAATAGAAGGAAACTTGAAAATTTAACGAAAATCAAATAATAAAACAAAAAAATAATGGCTCCACAAGGAGCCATTATTTTTTATTACTTTTCTTATTTCAATTCCTATAAGGTAAGGTACAAACAAAAGGCTAATTGAATTTCTTTCTAAAAAAGAAATCAGTTTCAATTCCTACAAGGTAAGGTACAAACCATATATTACGTTACAATTATATTACATATTATCACTTTTTGCAACCTTTTTGAAAAAATCATAATAAATATTAAATAATATTAACGTAAAATACTTTGAATTTACATAATTTTCTTATTTTTTTCAGTCGATCTCCAGGACTTTTTACACTACTGCACATCGACTGAATTTAACTATAAAAATTTTGTTTCTTCTTTTTTATCTTTTCCTAAAACTTCTCTTTCACTGTACAGCATTTGATTAAAAACATATAATACTACTGAATCCTCATCTTTTACAATCTTCCTTATTTCGCTTTTTAAACGTTCAAGATTTGAATAACTTATTTCTCCTTCAAAGACAGAATTCTGAACCCACGTCAAATATTTTCTACACACTTTAAGCATCTTTGAAACTCTCTTTACATTAACATCGTAATATAAAATAACAAACATATCACCACTCCATTATTAAAGGTTCATATACTTCATCTTCTAAAAAATGTTTTTCCAATTTATAAAGTTCCATTCTTATCAACGTCCTATAACTCACATTTCTTCCTATCTTTCTCAGTTTCACAGTCTCATTCAATCTGTTTTCCAAAAATTCAATAAATTTTCTTTTACCTTTATCATTCAAAAATATTCTATTTAAGCTTTTTTCAAAGTCCTTAACTCCAATTATATTTTTATTAATAACACTAAAAATTGTTCTATCGCCAATAATAGGCTTAAAAATCTCTGCAATATCCAAATTTAATGAAAATCTTCTAAAATTTGTTGAATGTAAATAACCTATTCTAGGATCAAGGTGTGTTGCATAAATTTCTCTTAAAACTATGCTATAAATCAAAGAATTTGAAAAGCTAATCAACGAATTTAACCTATCAATAGGTGGCCTTTTCCCCCTCTTTGTAAATTTAAAATCACTAGAATTTATTATTTCATTAAAAGATTTATAATAAATTTTCTTTATCTTTCCTTCAACTTGCATCAATTTAGGTATTTCATCTATTTTTAATATCTTTTCCATATTTCTTTCTATTTCTGATATATGATTATCTAATTTTCTTCCTCTTTAAATTTTCAACTGGAATATGCTTTTTTTGATTCTCTTCATTTATGAATATCAAAGAATTATCTTCTCTTTTTAACGTTCCTGAAGAAAAAATATATATTGTTTCCTTCACAGATATCAACTCCAGCAAAAATATTCAAAAGAACACGTTTTACAATACTTTTTTCTTTCTGCTTTTGGCACTTTATTTCCATTTAAAACATCTTCTATCTCATTTATTAAATTTAATAATTCTTCTCTAGCATCGTCCGTCATATGAACTTCTATAACCTTCTTTTCTTTTGGAATTCTAATTTCTCCATGATATACATTCATTTTCCACATATAATACAAAAGCTGAAATTTAGCGCTTTTAATCATTCTCGATGATTTTTTAACTTCGACTAATTTAATCTCACCATTTTCTAGCTTTACAATATCAACTTTTCCACCATCTATAGTTATCTCTTTTTTATCACTGCTATATGACTCTTGAGAAATAAGCCTACCTATCGCAAGAAAATCACTATCTTGATCACCTATTAATTGCCTCGAAAGAAGCCAAGCTTGTCTTTTACAAACAAAGTATGCTTGAATTAAACTTCCAGTAATCATAGAAAATCATACTCCCTAGAAGATTTTAATTCCAAAAATTTTTCAACATTTAAACCATCTTTATAGCTATAATATTTTTCAAAATCTTCTGCAAAATAAAATTCTCCATTCATTTCATCTTTCAATATTTCTTTTATACTTTTTCCATCAGTCCTATAGTTATAAAGTGACACAACAAACAATGAAAATATTTTTGAAAACAATCTATTTTCAACATAACTAAAATCATTATCTATGTAAACTTTCCAAACTTTTTTTCCTTGCAAAACTTTATCTTTATCAGATATTAAATTGTATTCTAATAATAATTTTTTTATGTTATTCAACTTACTCAAAGGAATTTCAAGAGGTATAAAAAGTGAAAAAGTATCACCATCAATCAGTTTTAATTCTTTATCTATATTTTTAAATTTCAAATCTTTAAAATAATCTAAATAGTCTAATGTAAAAACATTTAGCTTTTTCTTTAACTTTTCTATTGTAAGTGAATAAAATTCATTTAAGCTTAATTTTCCTGATTTAAACTTTGAAAAATTCTCTTCCAAAATTTTTTCTCTTTCATCACTTTTGTAAATTCTTTTCCAATTTCCATCATCAAACAAGAACAATTTAGCACTTTTTAATCTTGCATTTCGATTAACACGCCCCATAGTTTGAATAATCGAATCAAGAAGTGAAAATGCTCTAAACCCCACATCAAAGTCAAGATCTACACCTGCTTCAATTGATTGTGTAGAAACAAGCACAAGTGGTTTTTCCTTATCATACTTTTTTATATAATCAATTAACTCTCTTTTTCTTAGATCAAGTAAAGTCGAATTTAATATATATACCTCTCCATCTATTATGCTTTTTAATCTTTCATACATCCTATATGATTCCTTAACCGTATTTACAACTACCAAAGTTTTTTTTGATTTATTTACTTCTTCTAAAATTTTTTCTCAACATCTTTATCTAAAAATACATAATTTGCTCTTTCAAACAATTTATGATCTACAACATCTGGTGTTAAATTTTCAACAAAGTCTTCTTTTTCAATAAACTTTGTAAAATCAGGAAGCGTTGCACTCATTATAATTATTGTAGTGTTTAAATACTTGCTAAGATAATAAAAAATATTTGAAAGTGTATTCCAGAATTTCGGATTGTATGCCTGTACTTCATCAAAAATAATTGCACTGTTTGCTATTTGATAAAAATTAAAATTATCAGATTTTCCATTTCTAAAGAACATATCAAAAAACCCAACATGAGTTGTAAAAACAAAAGGAAAATTTAAGAATAATGTTTGAGTATAGCTTTTTTCTTTGTTTTCATCATCAGATATATCAATATATTTATGATCATATCTTGTTATATATTCACCAGGAATAAATTTGCGAAAGTAATCGAAACTTTGTTCTATTATATTTACGTAAGGTATTACGTAAAATACTTTCTTCTTTTTTCCCAACAGCTTTCTAATCAATCTCAGTGAAATATTTGTTTTTCCGCCACCCGTTGGAACTTCAATAAAAAATACATTTTTCTTGCTTTTCTCAAATTTTTCCTCAATTTTTGCAGTTATAACACTTCTTAAAGTATTCAAATCAAAAATTTCCTCTTTTTTCATCAACCTAAGCTTTTCAATTTCTTTATCTATATCTGGATTAAAATTTCCATTAATTTTTCTCGAGGATATATTCTCGAAGATCTCATTCTTCAAACCATTATCTATTATTTTTGGAATAAACTTAACACCTTTCATAAATTCCATGGTTGCAAGATAATCACAAGTAATAAGTAAAGAATTTAATAGTTTATACAACAAGTAAAATTCTATATTAATAACCTTTTTTATCTTTCTCATATTTAAATTACCAAAAGCACTTTTTGTCATTTTAATTATTGTATCCTTATCATTCTCCGTTTCTAAAAACTCAAGGATATACCTCACATATTTTTCCTTTTCTTCATTCCAAAAAAGAATCTCGTTAATATCTAATAAAAAACTGTGGTGTCTTGACACCACAGTTGCAATAAGAAGTAAAAATACAAACTCCTTTTCTTTTAACTTTCCTGACAACGCTTTATCTGTTAAAAGCGAAGAAATCGTATAAAATCCTATATCACTGTGAGTAATTGAAATATTTCCAAGTTTTAAACCATCCTGAAATTCTTCCGTTAATTTTCCTATGTCATGGTATTTAATAATTTCATACACAGTTTCAACATAAGAATCTCTGATTTTAAACTCATAAAATAAATTTTTTAATATTTCTTCAATACAATACTTTTCTATTAATTCTTTTAAGTAATTTTCTGTTTTCCTAACATGTTCTATAAAAGGTTCAAATTTTTCATCCTTTTTATGAGCCATCTTATCATCTATGGACTTAGAAAACGTAAATAACTTCATTATCACTTGTCCTCCAAAAACTTTCGTTGTTTTTTATTTTCAACTCTTTATCTGTAAAGATGAATAAATCTTTGATATACATATAATTTTCATCAAAATCATATGGCAATTCATCAATTAATGTTATTTTCTGGTCTTTTTTATGCTCTTCAAACAATCCAAATTCTTCCTCATCGGTTTTTACAAAAAAATCAACATCTTTCATTTTAACAAGAGAATCAACAACTGCTTCTTTTCTTTCTAATTCTTCAACGTTAAGTGATCTATAATTTTCAAAATATGCCAAAAACTCATTTTTTCCAAAATATATAGGATATTCTGCATATTTGTTTTTAACCATATACTCTAATTTTTCATAAATTTTCCTTTCATCCTCACTGAATGTTTCAAAAAATGGTACAAAAATTGTATATCCTAAACTTTCAACAATAACTTGTTCTTTTGACTGAAGTACACCTCCTAACTCTTGTGAAGCAAGACCAGTCGAATTGTTAAATATAACCACCGTTTTTTTCAAAGGCTTTTTATACAAAGGCTTTATTGCAATCTTAAAGTTTTTAAGCTTTTCATAGTATTCAATACTACTATTTTTTTTATCTCTATTGTAGCCTTCATATCCTAAAATTGCACCGAAAATTCCCAAAACTGCAGGTTTATGAATAAAATTGTAAGTGGTAAATACCCTAGCATTTGAATCGTTCTTTTTAAAAAAACCCATATCGGCTTTTATATCAAAACAAAAGGCTTTCATGAATAGCCCTCCTCAAAGTAAAATATCACCCTTTCTCCAGCTTTCATCTATTCCATTAACCTTGCAAATATTATCATTGTAATAAACCTCAACTTTTTCTATTTCACCTTTATATTTATTCAATAACTCTGAAATTTTTGAAAGATCCAAAACTTCATTTTCATCTACATTAACTAAATTCTTCATTGTTGGAAGAACTAACTTTGAATCCTCTTTTAAAGTTACAAATAAAAGCAAGGCATTTTCCGTGCCAATTTTAGAGGTTGTATTTAAATTAGTTGCAAATTTTTTCAATGCATCTTTTAATTTAACAATTTCTTCATCACTAATCTCCATCCTTCTGGTAGATTCTTTGGATTTAATACAAAATCGTAAACATAATAAGATTTTAAGTTCTTTATCTCATTTCCAAGTGTTGTTTGCTTGTCATTTTCTTTGTTTCTAAACGGCGATGCTATATCCACAACATAGGGAACATTAACGTTGTATCTATTTACTCCATAGCTTATTTGAAGAGGACCAGTAATCGACATTTGCTCATCACCAACAGCAAAAGTTATTCCAAATAATTTTACATCTATAAATTTATTAAAAAAGTCATATTTATCCACAACCTCTTTGTATTCATTTTTTATTTTTATCTTTATCTTCTTTACTTCACTTTTCAAAACTTCTTCCCAATATTTATATGTCTCCTCAAGAGATTTTGGTTGGCCGTTTTCTTTAAAGGTTCTCCACACAAAAACCCTTTCTCCTAAATCAACAAAATATTTCCTTATCGCATATTTTGCAGATTTATCAGTTGCAAATATCGTTGCATTTTCATCTGGAAGTCTTCTTGGATATTTGGTAAAATCAGCATTCCAATTGCTATTTTCACTCTTTAAAACAAATATTCCATAACATCTTTTTAAAAACATTCAGATCCCTCCTCTATAAATTTTTCCCTGAAAAATAACCTTCAAAGAAATAAAACTTATCATTTTTCGTTACCTGATCTGGCAATTTTCCGCTGTTAAAATAGTTCAAAATTATGCTGAAAATCTTATCAAACTTTTCATCTTTAAAACCGATAGCATGTTTGTATTTGTTAAAAACTCTTTCAAGCAAAACCTTTGAATTGTTAACATTAATAAATGGTTCCACCAGTGCATGAGTTTTATCAGACATCTTTGATTGTTCTAGAAGATACCTTGTCAATTTTCCAATAAGATAATAATATTGATAGTTATTCTCTATCTTTTCCAAATTTTCCATCTCGATATTTTCTAAGTTCTCCATGAAATCACCCCCAAATATTTTATTTAAACTTTTATAACTTTTAAAAGCATTTTCAATTTGCTTTAAAGACTTTTTTTCTTCATTATGTAAACCTTTCAAATAACAACTCAGTAAATCATAGAAAATATCATCAATTACTTTTTTATTCAACGAATCATACTTTGCTCTATATACAAAATCAAAAATAATTTCTCGATATTTGAGAATATTTTTCGCAAGTAAACTTTCCTTAATATTTACTTGATTAAAATAATTACTCTTTAACCGTTTATCGAATAGATTATCCAATACATCTTCTAACTCAAAAATACTCTTTCCATTAAAGTCATACTTAAAATTAAACACATAATCTACATACACAAAATCATCTTTGTGTATTATTAGATAAAAATCAAGAAGTAAATTTTCTTTATTAATTTCTTCATGTATTTGTTCTAAAATTTTCCTAAACCCCATTTTCTCATCATCACTTTTCAAAAGTTTTATCTCCATCTGTTGAATATTTTCATTCATAAACAAAGGAAATATTGTAAAGCGATTTAAAAACTTTCCAATAAAGTCTATAAGCTCAAGTGCACAATCTTGGCAAATCATTACGTTATAGCCAACAGGTCTTCCAAGGTGAAGTAAAAACGGCTTTTTATCATTCAATGTGTTAAACGCATCAGGTATTGAAATAATACCTTCCTTACCACATGTTGGACATTTTCCTTCTTTTTTTTCGACATTTTTGCCAACAAAAACCTTTTGCTTTAAATAATTCACATAAAATTCTTCATAGAGCTTTTTATTTTCCAGTTCAAATACAAAATAAAACTTTCCGTACACATTTTGATAATTTTTTTCAAATAACTTTATCGATGCTTCTTTTACACTTTCAAAGAGTAAATCAGCCTCTTCTTTTGTAAAAATAAGTTTCTCCAGCAAAGATTCTCCAACTTCATTTTTAAAATTTTTTAAAACCTTTTCGTTATAAATTTTCATTATTTTTGAAGCTAAATCACCCTTAACTCCCTGAAATATAAATAAGTTGTAAGAATTTGTACCCTTATTTGATCCAATACTTTTATTTCCCTTCTCATCTCCAGGAAGTTTTTTCGTTAATAATTTAACATTTTTCAAAACTTTTTTTAACTCATCGTCAATATCTTCGTATTTTTTTGCATTTTCCAGTAAATCTAGCTTATCGTAATACCTATCTTTCAATACATAGTAGAAACTTTTTTTATCTTCTAATGGTATAACCAAAAAAACTATATCTTCATCTACCTCTTCATTTTGAGAATAGAAATTTTCTCTTCTTAATTTCTTTGAAAAATCTATCATCTGCTTTAACATTAAATCCCCCCTTACTCTATAAATCCAAATCCTTGTGAATTTTTACTACCAAGCCCTGTATCGTATACAAAAGAAAGAATATCTTTATCTCCTTTTAATAGATAGCTTCCCTTCCAACCTTCTATAACAAACCTTTTTTCACCAAACCCATAATAAACAACACTTTTGTATCTTTCATCATCAAAAAGTGGGACTATTTCGATATCTTTATCCAACTTTTCTTTATAAAAAGCTTCCCACTTATTTTTTATATTAAGGTTTATTAACTCTGCAAACTCATTTTCAAATGGTGTAAAATACCTAGTCTTATTCTTTCCACTGTCTTTATAAGTTCTATGAACCTCAATTGGTGTTAAAGCTTTTACTTTAATACTATCTCCAGAAACGTTCTTTATCACAGCCATAGCTGATGATAAATATATTTTATTTTCACCTAACATAAATTCATCACCTTTGAATAAATTTGTAACCAAATCTTCCATTAGTATATCAACAGGAGACGAAATAAAAAAACTTATCTTTTTTCCAAAATTAAAGACTTTCATATTTTTAAAAAATTTTCCTCTTTCTAAAATAGACGAAAAACAAAAGAGCGAAAATTTTTTCTTTCCTCTAAATCCTTCTTCATGCACAAACTTTCTTAATTTTGTGCTAAATAAGTTATAAATCAATGCCTGTATGTACTTGTTAAAACCAACCGGCAAGATTATGTCATCATCCGAAACAAATTCCAACTTTATCCTCATTTCTTAATTCCTCCAACCTAATCAAATATATTACATTTTTATTAAATTAAAACATAATTTAATTTAAAATAAACAGTTATTATAACTTTTAAAAGTACAAAATGTTATTAAAAAAAGATAAAAAGATAAAAAACGACTATAAAAAATGAAAATAAATAAATTTTTGTATATTAACAAAATTTTGTTTTTCACTAGTTTAATAAAAATTTTCATTTGTTAATATTTGATTTTAAATATTACTTTATGATAAAATAAGATTACTAAACTTGAAGAGGGGGGATTTTCATGAAAAAATTCATGATTATCATCGGGTTGCTGCTTGTTGTATTTTCTTTTGCATCGAAAGACGTTATTGTAGTTGGAACAACTGATAAAATAAGAACACTAGATCCCGCAAACTGCTATGATTATTTTTCAAGTAACATCCTTCAAAATGTCTTATCTGGACCTGTAGACTATGAAATTGGAACAGCAAACATTAAACCATGGCTATTTGAAAGTTGGGACGTTTCTGATGATGGACTCGTATATACTTTCCATATAAGAAAAGATGCATATTTTGAAGATGGAACGCAAATTGATGCAAATGTTTTCAAATATTCATTTGATAGGGTAATGAAACTTAATGGTGATCCTGCATTCTTATTAACTGACGTAGTTGAAAAAACAGAAGTTGTTGACAAATTTACTTTTAGAGTAACATTAAAAAGTAAATTTTCAGCATTTGTTTCAGTATTGGGTTATACAGTTGCATTTCCAGTAAATCCAAAAGTATTTCCTGAAGATAAATTCTTTGAGGGAGCTCCATCTGCCTCTGGTCCTTACAAAATTACCGAATGGATAAGGGATGTAAGAATTGTTTTAGAAGAAAATCCAAAATATTTTGGTCCAAAACCAAAAACACCAAAAATTATTATCCAATTCTATGAAAATGCTCAACAATTAAGATTGGCACTTGAAACTGGAGAAGTGGACATAGCATACAGACACTTAGATCCAAGAGACATATTAGACCTTAAAAATGTACCTGGTATAAAAGTTTACCTTGGTGCAAGCCCACAAATAAGGTATCTTGTAGTAAATGTAAAACAAAAACCATTTGATAATCCTCTTGTAAGACAGGCCATTGCACTTGCTGTTGATAGAGAAACAATAGTTAACGATATATTTGTAGACCTTGCAAAACCATTATACTCAATGGTTCCTGCTGGAATGTGGAGTCATGAAGATGTATTCCCAAAAAGGGATCTTAAAGCAGCCGTGGAAATTCTAAAGGTTGCAGGTTATACAAAAGACAATCCTCTTGTAATAGATCTCTGGTATACTCCATCTCACTATGGAACAACAGAGGCAGACGTTGCACAGGTATTAAAAGAATCCTTAGAACAAACAGGTGTTATAAAAGTAAATATCAAATATGCTGAATGGTCAACTTACGTTGAATACTTCCTAAACGGAACCATGGGACTCTTCTTACTTGGTTGGTATCCAGATTACCTCGACCCAGACGATTACCTATGGCCATTCTTAAGTATTAATGGTGCAAAATCACTTGGATCTTTCTATGAAAATAAAAACGTTGAAGATTTAATGGTAGCTGCAAGGGCTGCTACTGATCAATTCTCACGTGAAATGATATATAAACTTGTTCAAAATTTCCATGCAGCAGAAGTACCTTACATTCCTCTCTGGCAAGGTTCTGCAGATTGTGAAGCACATGATTACATTGATGGAATTATCCTTGAACCAACACAAATCTTCCGTTACTACATCCTTGAAAGAAAATAATCTTATAGGTTATATGAAGTATCCCGCCCCTTGCGGGCGGGATATTTTAAAGGAGGAGATAAAGTGTCTCTAAAAAGCTACATAATAACGAGAATAATATTAGCACTTCCAATGATCCTAATTCTTCTAATAATGATATTTTTTATACTTAGAATAATTCCTGGTGATCCTGTTTTGGCAATTCTCGGTGGTAAAGCTCCAATTGAAGTAATAGAGGCGAAAAGACATGAACTTGGACTTGATAAACCTATAGTAGTTCAATTTCTTGATTATTTAAAAGATGTTGCAAAAGGAGATCTTGGAGTTTCAACTTTGACTAATAGACCTGTATGGAGCGAAATAAAAGATAGATTTCCAGCCACTTTAGAATTAACGATATTTTCATTTATTTTTGCATTAATTATAGGAATTTTCTGGGGAGCTGAGGCGGCGTGGCGAAAAGATAAATCCCTGGATATTTCTGCAAGAGTTTATTCAATATTCATATACGCTGTACCAGTTTTCTGGCTAGGATTAATGCTTCAACTGCTATTTGGAATTTATCTAAGATGGCTTCCAGTAGGTGGTAGATTATCTCCACGTGTAAGTTTGGATATAAAAACCGGTTTATTGTTACTGGACAGTATCCTTAATTGGAACTGGGAAGCTTTTTGGGATGTTTTAAAACACCTTCTTCTCCCAGGTATTACCTTGGGCCTTGTTATCTCAAGTATTTTCTTAAGAATGGTACGTAACAACACTGTTTTAATGCTATCAAAAGATTTTGTTAAAGCAGCAAAAGCAAGAGGATTAAAACCAAAAGTTATTTTATACGGACACGCTGTAAGAAACGCATTTGTTCCTATCTTTACAATTATGGGTATGCAATTTGCTTTGCTACTTGCAGGAGCAGTATTAACTGAAACAACTTTTTCGTGGCCTGGAATTGGAAGTTATCTAGTGTTAAAAATAAAGTACAGAGATTTTCCGGCTATTCAGGGAACAATAATCTTTTTTGCTATTTTTGTTGTGATTATAAGCATTATTATAGACATTGTCAACGCTTTAGTTGATCCTAGAGTAAGGTATTAAGAGGTGATAATGTGAGAAAAAAATTTGTTAGCGAAAGAATAGGAGAATTTATAAGCGACTTGTTTGGAACAGGAACAGGTTGGTTAACATTTATCGGTGCGATGATCTTAATATTTTTCATTATACTTGCAATATTTTCTCCTCAAATTGCACCATATGATCCAACACAAAGGGTTGGAAGATCTCTTACTCCACCTAATGACCAATTCGTTTTTGGAACAGACAATTTAGGAAGAGATGTTCTAAGTAGGGTAATATACGGGGCAAGAATTGCCCTCATGATTGCCTTTATTGCTGTTGCAATTGCAGCCGGAATAGGTGTTCCGCTTGGATTAATTTCCGGTTTTATAGGTGGACCTTTAGATAGAACATTAACATTAATAATGGATGCAATTTATTCATTTCCAGGATTGATACTTGCAATAGCAATAGCTGCAGTACTGGGACCTGGAATAATAAATATCTCAATTTCAATTGCAGTTGTTTATACTCCTACATATTTTAGGGTGATAAGAAACCAGGTGTCCTCAGTGAAGAATGAACTATATGTAGAAGCTGCAAGGGCTTTAGGTGCAAAAAATAGTGAAATACTTTTAAAATATATCTTTCCAAATGTCTTACCATCTATAGTGGTTGTGTTATCAATGAACCTTGCAGATGCAATAATGACTGAAGCAGGGCTTTCTTTCTTAGGTTTAGGTATAGCACCCCCTACTCCAGATTGGGGATTTGATTTAAGTAATGGACAAAGATTTGTTTTAAGTAGGGCTTGGTGGGGCCTTCTATTCCCCGGAATAGCTATTATAACAGTTGTTCTTGGCTTTTCAATGTTTAGTGAAGGATTAAATGAATTATTAAATCCTACTATAAGGGAAAGAAGGTGATCTTGTGTTTTTTGAAGCAAAAAACTTGAAAATCTACTACAAAACAAAAAAAGGATTTGTTAAAGCTGTAGACAATATTAGTTTAAATATAGAAAAAGGCCAAACCGTTGGCCTTGTCGGAGAATCAGGATGTGGGAAATCTACATTTGGACAAGGATTATTAAAAATTCTTCCTCCCACAACATATTACGACGGTAGTGTAAAAATAGAAAATCAGGAACTTATAAATCTTACTGAAGATAAAATGAGAAAGATAAGGGGTAAGAAAATAGGAATGATTTTTCAAGATCCAATGACTTCGCTTAACCCAGTAATGAAAATAGAAAAATTATTCTACGAAACTTTAAAAACACATGAACCAGAAATAACTAAAGAAGAAGCACGAAAGAGAACTGCCAAAGTTCTTGAAAAGGTTGGAATTGAACCAGAAAGGATGAAAGAATATTCATTTCAATTCAGTGGCGGAATGAGACAAAGAGTTATGATAGCCCTTACACTGGTTTTAAATCCAATTCTTGTAATAGCCGATGAGCCAACAACATCATTAGATGTTATTGTTCAAGCACAAATTATGAAATTACTAAATGAACTAAGAAAAGAATACGATATGTCAATGATATTAATTACGCATGATTTAGGTGTTGTCGCCGAAATGGCCGATAAAATCTGTGTTATGTACGGCGGACACATTGTAGAAGAAGCTAAAAGTGAAGATTTGTATTATAAGCCAAAGCATCCTTATACAAAATTACTACTGCAAAGTATTCCAAACACAAACATAAACGACTTAGACTTAAAATATATATATGGCTCTCCACCCGATCTTTCAAATCCACCAATTGGATGTAGATTTGTAGATAGATGCCCATACAAAAAAGAAATTTGTAAACTAAAGGAACCACCAGTAGTTGAGGTTGATGAATCAAAAGTTAAATGCTGGTTATATAGTGAGGTGAAACAATGATTAAAGTCGAAAATCTAAAAAAATATTTCCCAGTTAAACGAACCGTTGGAGAAGTTCTTTTGAGGGTTCCTCAGCGATTTGTAAAGGCTGTTGATGGAGTTAGTTTTAGCATTTCAAAAGGAGAAACCTTCGGACTGGTTGGAGAGTCAGGAAGTGGTAAAACTACCACAGGACGATTAATTCTAAGATTAATTGAACCAACTTCTGGGAAAATATTTTTTGAAGATACCGATATTACAAAACTTTCCAAAGAAGAATTAAGAAAATTTAGAAAAAACATGCAAATAATATTTCAAGATCCTATGGCTGCTTTAAATCCATATATGAAAGTTGGCGATGCAATCAAGCATGGTCTTGAAATTCATAATATAGGTGGTAGCAATCAGGAGAGAAAAATGCTTGTAATGAAAATGCTTGAAAGAGTAAATCTGTCACCTCCTGAAGATTTTTACTATAGATATCCACACGAATTATCTGGTGGGCAAAGACAAAGAATAGTTATAGCACGTGCTTTGATTTTAAGACCAAAGTTTGTAGTTGCCGATGAGGCAATTGCAATGCTCGATGTTTCTGTCAGATCTCAGCTCTTAAAATTATTAATAGATCTGAAAAATGAATTTGATTTAACTTTTCTATTTATTACTCACGATCTTGCAACAACAAAATACATATGTAACAAAATTGGTGTAATGTATCTTGGAAAAATCGTAGAAATAGGCGATTTTAAAGAAATTTATACTGAACCATTGCATCCATATACCAAAGCATTAATTTCAGCTGTTCCTGAACCTGATCCAAAAAGAAAAAAGGAAAAAATTATCCCAGAAGGTGAAGTTCCAAATCCCATTAATCCTCCAAAAGGTTGCAAATTTCACCCAAGATGTCCATATGCATTGGATATTTGCAAAGAAGCAGAACCTCCTCTAAAAAAAAGTTAAAAATCACATTGTTGCCTGCCATTTATATTAAACAAAAATAATCCCCTCAAAATAGATTGAGGGGATTAATTTCAAATCAAACATTAAAAATAAAAGAATTAAAATAGTTATAAAAAGAAAAGAAAAATAAATTTATTTGTACATCAAACATATATTTTTTAAAGAAAAAAACTTTTAAATAATTAAAAAACTGATAAAATAGTATATGATATAATATAGAGTAAAATGAACCTATTGGAGGTGTTTAAAATGAAATTACAAGTAAAATTAGTTCTTGCACTTGTTCTTGTTTCAATTCTTGCAACTGTTACTAGTGTAACAATATCTTCTT